>JANOWZ010000026.1:0-7753 GCA_031418155.1 Deinococcales bacterium | reverse complement strand
GTTTCTTCCCAGCCGATGCAGGCATCCGTGACGCTGACCCCGTACTTCAATGGCGTGCCGTCGGTTGGGATGCTCTGCTTGCCTTCATGGATGTGGCTTTCGATCATCATGCCGATGACTTCCGTGCTGCCCGCCGCGTATTTCTGCTCGAGCACATCGTTCCAAGCCACTGCTTGCAAGCGGTGATCGTAACCGCTGTTGGCGTGGCTGCAATCGACCAGCACGGCTGGTTGGAGTTTCGCTTTGCGCATCGTGTCGGCGGCTTTGGCGACATGATCGGTGCTGTAATTCGTGACGTACTTGCCTTCAACTTTTCCACCGCGCAAAATCACGTGACCGTCCGGGTTGCCTTTGGTGTGAACCAGCGTGGCGAATCCGTCCTCGTTGATGCCCAGAAAAACGTGCGATCCTGATGATGCTTGAATCGCGTCGGTGGCAACTTGTGCATCACCATACGTGCTGTTCTTGAAACCAATCGGCATTGACAATCCGCTCGCCATTGTCCGGTGCGTTTGCGATTCGGTGGTGCGAGCGCCAATCGCGCCCCAGGCGATCAGGTCGGAAATGTACTGCGGTGCGAACGGGTCAAGCCACTCGGTGGCGGCAGGCACACCCATCGCGTTGATTTGAATCAGCAAGTCTCGGGTGCGGCGCAAACCGCCCAGAAAATTGTTGGTGAAATCCATGTCGGGATCGTTCTGAAAGCCGCGCCAGCCAATCGTGGTGCGTGGCTTGTCCATGTAGACGCGCATCATCACAACCATTTGGTCTTCGTATTTCGCCGCGAGTTTGGCGAGACGACTCGCGTACTCGAGCGCCAGGTCCGAATCATGAATTGAGCAAGGGCCAGAGATGACCAGCAGGCGCTTGTCCGTGCCGCGCAGGATGTTGCGGGCGTTCTCGCGGGCTCGAGCCACGGTTTCGGCGGCTTTGGCGTTGATTGGCAGTTCTGATTTGATGGTTTTCGGGGCGATCAGGGGTTCAAAACGGTCGATGTTGATGTTCTCGAGTGGCATGTTGTTTCCTCCTTGGATTTTTCAGCGCGAGATTGTGCTTTGAGTTGCCGGGTCGGGCAAAAAAAATCCCCGGCGCGGGCCGGGTCGAATTGGCAACTTCTTTCCGACGACCCGGTGTTAGCCGAACCAATACGAAAAAAAGGAGCCGCTGCGGTGTTGCACGTCCAAAGGTTCGCATGTGCAACGTAATCTTGTCAACTGCGAAAAGTTTAGAAGCTTGAACCGCGTAAGCTATTCATGAGTTGCCATGTTGATTTACCGGGTAAACGGCACTCCCAAAAATCCCAACCATTTAGGCTGTTGCCCGTAATCGACATGGCTGCGGGAGACGGCGAAGTGTAGCGTTGTCCAGCCAAAACGAGCGCACCTCCTTCGACGCGAGCAGTGTGTAATTTACCTTTGTAACGAGCACGAAACTCAGTGCCTACAGGAACACGTACACCTTTTGCGATCCAATCTTCTGACGAGGTGTTGTCGGTTGCTTTGAGGAGAGATACATTTTCCAACTCGAGCCCAAGTAGCTCTCGCAAAACAGCATTGTAGGTAACGTCTTCCGTGGCACGTCGCAGGGTGAGTTGTTTATAGACCTCGAAATCAACTTCAATCGGATACATAAATTTCTCCTTCGGATGAGTATCGAATATTCTCTATCCGCCTTTTTAATCCTAAAAGAACTATAGGGCTATTTACTCTCTTTGTCAAGCTCGAGAATCTGGCTCGAGGTTGAATCCAGCTTCGCTTCGATTGGGCGAACATGGAGTTTGCCCCTACGGGACAATGTTTTCGTAGGGGCGAAGCATGCTTCGCCCTCGCCAGCCTCACATTTGGAACCCCAGTCCTCGAGCCCAGATTTTCACCATCAAGCTTTCGAGTGAGGCAAATCAAGCGTAATCCACCCGTCCAACCGCCCGCAAGTTCTGCAAAGCCTCGCGCAATTTCCCCGGTGTGATGCGCAACTCGAGCCGGATTTGTTCGCCAGTCCGGGTTCCGTCCACCAGTGCGAAGACCGTTTCATGCAGGTGATCCAGGGCTTTGACGCTGGTTTCCTGAAGCGTTGGCGCGGTGTGTGTGACCCGTATCGGTGTGATGCCGTCGATGAACGCGAGCGAGTTTTCGCTGACTTCCGTTTGTTTGAGCGGATTGAACGCCTCGATGTTCAAGAGGTTGCTCGAGCACAGTTCGACCAGGATGGGTGTGATGTCCACTTCGGGGAAGGCGGCACGGACGCCTTGCACGGTGCTGCCTGCGCGTCCAGCCTTCTGGTAGACCCTGATTGCCAGTGGCCCGAGTTCGTCATACGCCTGCAAGTTGGATCGGACTCGCAACGTCGCGTGTTCTGGCAGGCGAACCAAACTGCTTTCATCCTCGAGCCGTGAGGCATCCAGCAACAGGTGCGTGATCGAACCGGTGATGTTCGATGGGAAGTTCTCGGGCAGGTTTTCTGAAACGCTGAAGTACGCGAATCTCCAGCGCAGCACGGCCCGGAGTGCGTTCATGCCGCGCATCAATCCGGCTGGGGTTTCGCAACTGGCAAACAGCACTTGACCAGCTTTGACGAAGATCTCGCCGCTCTGTTCGCCTGGGCCTTCAAGCTCGAGCGTGCCGGTGTGGTTGGAGGACAGCAAGAATTCGAGCAATGGCGGGATTTGCTGTTGTCGCAAATAACCCTCGAGCATTGGGAGCGTGGTGTCCGAGGAAGACATTAAGACCAGAGTACAGCCTCATCGTGCCCTGAAGATGGTCAATTTTGGCGTGCCTGACTGCCAGAACGAGGATTGGTTCACCTCGAGATGAACGGGTTGGCGGGCAGTGGGGCGTAACCGGTCAGTTCCATGAAGCCGTCGCCGCGCACGCTGCCACTCACGGTGACTGCGCCCTCGTAGTACGGAAATCCGGCGCTGCCTTGGGAGGGAATCTCCTGGTTCTCAACGGTCGCACGGATCGTTAATGCCGTGCCATCCTCGAGTTTCAAAAACCAGGCGGTCGGGTAACTCGTGCCGCTGGGCGCTTTGAAGAATTTCCATGGGCTGAGTTGGAACGTGCGGCTTTCAACGGCGCGACCGTCTCCGGTATTGCTCGAAATGAACGCATCGACCGGTTTCCCGTCCGGGCCGCGAAGTTGATACACCATGATGTCGCGGCCATCCTCGAGTTGCAGCGAGAACCAATCCCAGCGTGGCGTGATGCTCGCGCCGCCGTCACCTTCGAGCGGGCTCCATTGGTGATCGAACCAGACGCGACCCGTCACAGGTTCGCCGCCGAACGTGCCACTGACTTTGAGGCGCGTGGCGCTGTAGTAGTACGAGCGTCCGGTTTGCAAATTGCCGCTCCAGCCGGGACCGTGAACCACTTCGGGGCGTTCTGGCACGAGTTTCAGGTCCATCACGCGACCGTCGTTCAGGCTCGAGAGCAGCGTGTACGATCCGTCAGCCTCGCGGGTGCTGCGCCAATCGGCGAGTCGGTTGTCCATGCGATCCCGGCTCGAGCTTCCGGTGGTTGCGCCGCGAATCGTGGTGTGCTCGGCGTAGTCCAGCTTGCCGGTGGTTTTGTCGATCACCACGAAATGCCCAAAATGAAACTGTTCGAGAACGCTCTGAATTGGGATCAGGCCGTATTTTGCTTCGGCTGGAAATTGCACTTTGAAAATCGTCGAGGCCATCGCAATCGGGCCAGATTTTGTCTCGAGGTGCCCGTTGAAGTACCACCATTCGACCGGAACGTTGTGCGCCCCCTGGTCTTTGATCGGGTCGGGTTGGCGTTCTACAAACCGGTCAAGAGTGCGGGCCGGAGCACAGGCGACAAGGGCGAACATTGCGAGGGCGAGCAAGAAGCGTTTCATGCGTGAAGTCTAAAGTCTCACGCTGAGGATTGCCGGGACACACCTCACGGTAGAATCGTGACGAAACGCAATATCTCGAGGCCGATAGATTCAACTCGGGTTGTCACTTCCACGGGAACGACTTGCGCATTCTCGGGCCGCCGCCTAACCTGAAACGGTTGCACATCACGCGATTCTCGAGCCGGAACGCGACCAAAATCCCAGGCTCTCAAGGACCACATCATGCCAAAACATCAAATCTGCCTGATCGAGGGCGACGGAATCGGTCACGAAGTCATCCGCGCCGCCAAACGGGTTCTGGAAGGAATGCAAGTCACCGGCGAACTCGAGTTTGAATGGGTCTACGCCGAGGCGGGCTGGGAATTGTTTGAACGCACCGGCAACAGCGTGCCGGACGAAACGCTCGAGAAGGTCAAAGCGACCGAGGCGACCCTGTTCGGTGCGGCGACCAGCCCGAGCAAGAAGGTTCCGGGCTTCAAAGGCGCGATTCGGCACATGCGCAAAAGCCTGGACTTGTACGCCAATGTGCGTCCCGCCAAGCACCATCCAGTTCCAGGCTCGAGGCCGGGGGTGGATTTGATCATCGTGCGTGAAAACACCGAGGGCCTGTACGTCGAACAGGAACGCCTGTACGCCAACGGCGAGGTTGCCATCGCCGATACGGTCATCACGCGCCGTGCCAGCCACCGCATCGGCGAGTACGCGGCACGGTTGGCGAACACCCGAGCCCGCAAGAGTTTGTACATTGCGCACAAAGCGAACGTGCTGCCGGTCACGCAGGGATTGTTTTTGACCAGCGCACTCGAGGAGGCCGCGAAATACCCGGATGTCAAAACCCAGGACATCATCATTGACAATTGTGCCATGCAGTTGGTGGTGCGCCCCGAACGCTTCGACGTGATCGTGACGACCAACCTGTTCGGTGACATCATCTCAGATTTGACGGCGGGACTGGTCGGCGGGCTCGGGATTGCGCCCTCCGGCAACATCGGCGAGGAACACGCGGTTTTTGAAAGCGTTCACGGCAGCGCCCCGGACATTGCGGGCAAAGGGATTTCCAACCCGACCGCAACCGTGCTGGCCGCCGCGCTGATGCTCCGGCACATCGGCGAACACAGCGTCGCCGACCGGCTCGAGAAGGCCGTGGACATCGCGCTCGAGCATGGGCCACGCACCGGAGATTTGGGCGGGAATGTTGGCACGGAAGCGTTCGCGGACGTGATTCTCGAGGCGTACAAAACGGCGTAGGGATTTTTGATCCAGAAGGCTCAGCCTCGAGCATGGTGATTGGCTCGAGGCTGAACCTTTCTCAAGGTAATCCCAGGCATCATTCCAGTTAGAATTATTCTCAATGGAAAATGTCCGCATTACTGATCTTGATGAACTTGTATTGATAGTCCGAGACAGAGGCTCGAGGTCTTACATTCTTGAGGCAATCAACGCTTATCGAGGCGGTGCTTACAGAGCAGCAGTAATTGCAACATGGATTGCTGTGACATTTGACATTATTGCGAAGACACGAGAACTTGCAGGGCAAGGAGATGCTGCTGCAATTACTTTCGTTTCAAGTCTTGATAATGCAATCTCTGCCCAAAATCGTCAAAAATTGCAAACTCTTGAAAATGACTTGCTTAAAATGGCACAAGAGAAATTCGAGTTTCTGTCAAGCCACGAATATGAAGACTTGTTTAGGTTAATGCGCGACAGAAATCTTTGCGCACATCCTGCTTTTGTCAATGAAGATGCACTTTTTCAACCTACGCCAGAACTTGTGCGGACACACATAGTTCACTCCGTTTTACACTTACTACAACATCAGCCCATACAAGGTAAAAGTGTCATCAAACGCATAACGGATGATCTTATTGGAAATTTGTTTACCTATTCAGAATCAACCAGTTTTATTGAGTATTTAAAAGAACGCTACTTAAAACGAGCAAAAAAATCTCTAATTCAAAATCTCGTAGACATTTTGCTGAAAGATATGTTATCAGAAAAGCCAAATTCCAAACCTTGGCGCTCGAAGTCGGCACTATCAGCTATTGAAGCTGTAAACATAGAAATTTATGAAGCAAGAATAAGAGAGAAAGTTCCAATCCTTATTTCTGATTTGCCAGAAAAAGATGTACATCATGTTTTTAAACTGTTGAGCTTCGAGGAAAGAATTTGGAACTGGCTTCCAGACCATGAACGCTTACGAATCAAATCAACGCTTAGCTCAATGGACATAGATACACAACCAGATATTGTTTATGCCTTCGAGTGCTCAGAAAATCTGGAGTTGAGAGAGGCATTGGTTGCAGCACTAAAAGCACAGGATTTTGATTTTCAATTGATTCTCATCCGTGAATTTCCAAAACCTATGTATATTGATGTTTTGATTAAACTCTTTTCTGAGGTAAATAACTTTCGAAAGGCTGAAAAAATAGGAGAGACGTTGGTTGATGTGAGTAACCATCTTACTGCTGAACAAGTCACTCAGATTTTACAGTCTTCTCAAATCAATGATCAAATTTATTTTGCAAATGCTATGCCTAAACTGCTTTCTAATTTGTTTGAAGTGACGCGCGACAGTTTATACCAGACTGGAAGTGCCTGGAAATCGTTCATTGAAGCACGAATTAACGCCACACGCAGTACAACCTCTTCCTCTTCATTCCCAGAGGTTCGTCAAAAACTTTTAGACGCCGGAATTGCTGTGGTTATTGGTCCAATAGACACTGAAGAATGATCCAGGAAATCAAGATGACCTGTTCGAGTCAGTTCCCATTGTGCAAATCGGCCCTCGAGCCTCTACTGGCAATAACCTGCCAGTTGCGCTAAGCTACTACCCCATGCCCGTCAAAGTCATCCTCAAGGAATACCTGACCCAACGCAACCTGAGCACGTACAAACTCGTGCAGGCCACCACGGGTCGGGTCGCAGAACGCACCGTTTACGCGCTCGCTCGGCCCGGTGTGAAGCGCGTGGACCTCGAGACGTTGGGTGTCATCATTGAGGCGTTGCATGACTTGACGGGCGAAACCGTCACGCCAAACGATTTGCTCGAGGTGATCGAAGAACCCGTGTCTGAGCTATCGGTGCTCGAGACGGCGAATGCGCAAGATGCCGTGCTCGCCTTGAAAGCCGCCGAAACCACGGTCGGTAGCGCAGAACTCGAGGCTTGGTTGGAGGCCACACAGCGTGCCGTGAAACCGCTCGAGGCGCAGGCGTGAAACCGATGTTTGCCAAGTTTGCCGTCAAAGAAGTCCTCTGGGCGGACCTGCCGATTCGAGACCCGCACGGTCACGAGCAGGAGGGACATCGGCCCGTGATCGTCGTCAGCGTTCCCGAGGACATTGAGGCGATTCCGTACCGCGTGCTTCATGTCGTCCCGGTCACGAAGACCGCACTTTCTGGCATCCTTTTCCCAACGCTCGCGGCGGGCGTGGGAGGCTTGCCGCTCGAGAGCACCGCCCTGATTTTTCAGACGATGGTGCTGGATGCCAGACGGGTTTCGGGACGCTTGGGCGTGTTGAACGATCTGGAATTTGCTCCGATTCGCACGGGCCTGCAAGCG
This sequence comes from Deinococcales bacterium, assembly GCA_031418155.1. Lineage (GTDB taxonomy): Bacteria > Deinococcota > Deinococci > Deinococcales > JAAFIG01 > JANOWZ01. The sequence goes on along the minus strand of JANOWZ010000026.1, from coordinate 339 downwards.
TTGTTTGGTGCGGCACTCGGTATGGAAGCCAATCCTTGATCGTGAGTTGCCGACCGGCTCGAGGGTTGAAGCTACCCGAAATCTTGTCTTTGTTGGCGACGCATCCTCGAGCAGCGTTGACCGCACGCCCGGTCACTTTCCTGATCGCTGTAACCTGCGAGAGTTGCGCATGAAACTCCTGTTGCGAATGGTGGGCTGGCTGGTTGGCATTGTGGCGGCACTCGTGGCGGCGCTGGCGCTATCGGTGTTCGTCGATGGCCTGCTGGATGGTCGCAGGCTCGAGGGTTTGACGAACACGCAGGTTGGTGAGGTGCGGGCGTTCGTGGCGAAACCGGCGGG
>JANOWZ010000025.1:0-2812 GCA_031418155.1 Deinococcales bacterium | reverse complement strand
GGTGAATTTGCCCCAACCGGCCATCAGCCATTCGTAGCCGACGTACAGGCGAATCAGCGTCCACAGTGGCGCGAGGCGCGTATCGGCGAACAAAAACCTGCTGATGTTCGGTTCTGGAATCTCAAACAAGAAATTGCGGGTGGCGGTGCTGGTCTCGAGGTGACTGGTCATGGTGAAACTCCTTTCGTGTCTGGGTTTTCACGTGCGCGTTCATGCTGACCTGAAGGTGTTACCAAAGCATTACCGGTCAGGAAGCTGCTGTGGATTCTCGAGCCATGCCGTGCGTAAAGTTAAAAGTTGAAATTGGAGTATCTCGAGGTGTCACTTGGTTCTGGCGGTCGTGTCTGTGTATCGGGTGCCGATCCTGTCACGTCAAAACCATCCCCGTCCATGTCAGAGGTGCTGCGAACAATGTTTTCCAATGCCTGCGCATCGATCTGAACCAGTTGACGGTAGCCACTGCGCAACAGTCCCTCTCGGGCCAGGACGATGATGGTGTTTGAAACCGATTCGCGTGCCGCGCCGATACCCTCGGCGATCAATTGATGCGAGGCTCGAATGCACAAACCTCGGGTTTCATCGATGCTGCCAACTGCCGAATGCAGAAGCTCGAGCACGTACCAGGCGACGCGATGACGCAACTCGCGGTTGCGGATGTGACAACTGTGCTCCATGCTGCGCCTCAGTTGATCCGCAAGGTTGACGCTGACTGCCCGATGCTCGCTGACCGTCATTTCTGTTGGATCGACGGAACGCACCATCGTTTCGCTCAGGGCCATCGCTTCGTTCTGGTGCAGGTCATCGGTCAGGTGCTCCTCACCGAAGTAATCTCCGGGACGAACGAGACGCAGGGCACTGATTTTGCCGCTGGCTGAAATCTTCGAAACCCGAATCAGACCGCTCTCGAGTTGCAACAACCAGTCTGCGGCATCGCCGGGATAAACAATGGTTTGGCCGGGTTTGTAACGCCGTGTGAAGCTTGGATTTTCTTGAGCCGTCATGGGTCTCCTGGCGTGGGAATGGCAATCAAAACTCAATCTCGAACCATCGTGATCACAGCCCGAAGTGTGTGCGGTTCTTGGCGATGAATGCCTGTTGATCGGTCGGCACGTCTTCCTCTGGGAAAATCGCGCTGACCGGGCAGGCCGGAACGCAAGCGCCACAGTCGATGCATTCGTCCGGGTGAATGTAAAACTGATCGTCACCCTCGTAAATGCATTCGACGGGACAAACGTCGACACAGGCGGAATCTTTTGTACCGATGCAGGGTTGCGTGATGATGAATGCCATGCTGCTCACCTCTTGGTTAGGTCCTGTGCGCGTGTTCGGCGAGATTGGGGTCTTGCCCGTCGAGCAAAACCATTTCAATGGCGAGCCTCCTGGCCGCGTCGAAATCGTTCGGCAAGTCGGGCGGCAAATCCTCAAAAACGGGTCCAGTCAATGGTCCGTGGGCGCGATCTTGCGGTTGATGCTGAAAGCCGTACTGCCAGTTCATTTCGTAATGCAGTCCGCCGCGCAACCAAATGCGGTACTCGCCGATGTGAAGTTCTTCCCAGAGCAGGTCTGGGGAATCTTGCTCGAGGTTCTTGAGGTGCACGGCCTCGAGCGGCACGATTTTGCCACCGTTGGAAACGTCAAAAACGAGGTTCATGTCTTCGCTTCGCGTTCGGCAGCGAGACCGGTCGGATCGGTGTGCGCGACTGGACTGGCAATCGTAATCAGGATCGCGCTCTCCTCGAGCGCCTCAACCTCGTGCGGCACGTGGGTCGGCAGTGTGACCAGGCAGTGCGGTCCAAGCTCGAGCCGTTGCCCGTGCGCGGTGAAGGCGATGCGGCCCTCGAGCACGAGCACCGTGATTGGACCGGGCGCGGTGTGTTTGCTGAGGTGCGTGCCAGCGTTGAGAACCGTCAGGACCACATCCATGCCCGGATCACGGACCAGCGTGAACGAATCGCGTCCGTGCGTGCGGATTGGCGCGTCGGCCCGCAGTTTGCTGAATTGCCCGCCGAGGTCGTAACGGTTGAGGGTCACGGATTGCGGTCGTTCGGTTCGAGGCTGATTTTCGCTGACTTCGGACATCGTATCTCCCTGTGAACCTGGTCGTGAACCTGTTGGTGCTGCGAACTCGAGGCTGTGAACGGCGTTGTGTTTGGCTTCGGCTTGGAGCATCAAATCTGGAAGGTAGTCTTGCCATCCCTCAAGAGCGCCAATGGCTTGAAGAACGTTTTGTACGGCGTTCGTTCTGGTTTGCGCGTCGGTGCCCGAGACTGGACTGCTCGAGCCGTCACGTTCGATGGTGTTGTTGGCTGAAGTGCTCAAATTGATTGCCTCGTTTAGGTTGATTCGGCGATGGTTCTGGCGAATGGTGTCGGTTGCTCGGCGGTTTCCATTGCTCGGGCCATACTTTCGGCAGTTCGTTCAAAGCGGTCTGTCAGGATGAAAAACGTTGGAGCCCACAGGCCAATGAAAATCCCGAAGCGTTCACCGTGGGCCGGGTCTTCGGTCATGCCACCCTGGATCATCCAGACCAGGATCGAAACGATGATCGAGACGAAGCCGAGCGGGAAGCAGATGCTGGCGAGCCAACGGTACGTTTTGATGGTCATGTGATTCTCCTTAAAACGAGTTTGATGCCCTCGCAGTGGTTTCTCGAGCGTTCTTGGTTTGAAGGTATGCCCACTGGCTGATCGCACGCTGAGTGGTGGCTGAAATGCAACGGACCTGTGAACAAATTGATCGTGTTGAACTCGAGAAAGTGGAATTGTCCCGAAATAGGAGTAAGGTATGGACATGACCGCATCGGCACAATCAT
>JANOWZ010000024.1:0-2843 GCA_031418155.1 Deinococcales bacterium | reverse complement strand
CGTTTGGCATGGGTCTCGGCGAGCGTTTGCGCATGGGAAATCGATCCGCATTCCCGCATTTGCTCGAGGACGAAATCAATTTCGGCCTGGATTTTGTCGGCCCGCGCCCGTTCAAGTGTTGCGACGACTTTCGCCCGCGTAACCGCATCGGCATGCCCGAGCAGGTGCACCAGCATCAGGGTGCGTTTGCCCTCAAGCAGGTCACCGGCAATTTCTTTCCCGTAGGTGGCAAAATCTCCGGTCAGGTTAAGCACATCGTCCCGAATTTGAAAGGCGATCCCCAGGTCCATGCCCGCATCCGACAGGCGCAGATCGGGCACGCATCCGGCGGCAAGCGCCCCAAGCTTTAACGGACTGACCACGGTGTAACGCGCCGTTTTGCGCCGCACCAACTCGAGGTAATCCGATTGCGTGATGTCCCAGCGTTTCGCCTCGACCCAACCCAGGTCCATGTGCTGGCCCTCGGCGGTGCGATGGATCATCTCGAGGAATTCCTCGAAGGCCCCAGGCACGTTTGCTTGATGTACAACCTGCCACATGTAGACATGCAGCGCATCGCCCGCGTTGATGGCGAGCGACACCGGATGCAGCCGATGCAACGCCGGTTTGCCGCGCCGTTCATCGCTGTCATCTTCGATGTCATCGTGAATCAAGACCCAATTCTGGAACAACTCGAGCGCCACCGCCAGTGGTAACGCCGCCGCGAGCGTCCCGCCGTGCGCGAGGCAACTGGCGACCAAAAGGCTCGAGCGAATCATCTTGCCCGGTCGGTTCGGGTAGTCGCGCATCATCTTGTACAACAGCGCAATCTCTGGAATGGCATGGTCACGCGGCAAGAGTTGATCGGTGAAACCCGAGATGGCCCGAATCAAGTCATCGCCAGCCACAGCGGTCGTCGAATCGGATGTCTGGCTGGGATCTACAGGATTACTGTTCATAGGGCCGATCTTCATGGGGCGGAGTCTAACAAAATCTTTTTCACACCACGCTCCGTGACAAGGTGGGTCATCGGCACATCCCACGGGTCGCTCGGGAGACGATCTACTACCAGTGCTTCACATGTCACCCCGATGCGCAAGACATCTGGTCTGAGTTGGGCGAACAGACGGTCGTAATAACCGCGTCCAAAGCCGAGCCGCGCACCTCGAGCATCGAAAACGAGGCCGGGGGTGAGCACCACATCGACGTTGGAAAACGGCGAGCTCGGAGCATCCTCTGCGGGCTCGAGGATGCCCAAACGGTTGGTGACGCTGGCGAGCGCGTACTCGTGCAAACTCAGGCTCAATCCTGGTTGCACACGGGATGTCAACCATGTGATCGCTGGCAGGTTTATCACCAGTGCCCCGAGCCGAATCTCGCCGGGTAAGGCCCGATATGCCAGCACCGTCATTTGGCCCCGTTGCTCGAGCGACAGGTCAAACAAAAAACGTTGCAAATACAGGCAAACACTTTCTGAAACATCGGGCAGTTGCGGGCGTGCAGCTTTGGCCCAAGAACGCCACTCGGCTTTGCTGGCGATCGCATCGGGAATCATCGCAAACCAATCAACGAAAACGGTTCGTGTCGCGCAAATGGGCCTGGAAATCGGTGTTCGGTCTGAACTCCCCGTTCAAGCCATGCAGGAAGTACAACCACGGTTTGCCGCTCGGTGAGCTGCGGGCCGGGTTCAAGACCGCCTCGAGTGCCGCCGCCCCCGGATTGTTGATCGGTCCAAGCGGCAATCCCTGCCGCATGTACGTGTTGTACGACGTGTCCTTTTTGAAATCACCATCCGGTCTGGAGAGTTCCGGCAATTTCTTGCCCAACCCATAAGCCACCGTTGGATCGGACCCGAGTGCGATGCCCGTCTCAAGTCGATTCAAAAACACGCCCGCAATCACCGGCATTTCAGCCGCATTGCCCGCCTCTGCCTGCACCAAGCTCGCCAGCGTGACCCATTGAAAAACTGTCAGTTTCAAAGCACGCAATTTCTCAAGGTTTCCTGGGCTCGCCTCCTGAGCAAAACGGACTAGCATGGTTTTGGTAATGATCTGGGGCGTGTCCTCAGGGCGAAACTCATAGGTGGCTGGGAAGATGAATCCCTCAAGGTTCTCGGCCCCTTTCGCCGCCTCGAGCAACCCGGAATCCGCGAACAGGCGATCAAACTCGGATTTCACACCAAAATTGCCCGCCTCGAGCCGTGCCGAGACATCGATGATCCGCAAGCCTTCAGGAATCGTGACCTTCACCACCCGAGGCCGACCACCCTTCTCGAGCGCCCGACCGATCTCGGTGGCCGAGAAGGTCCCATCCAAATCGTAGAGTCCCTCTTTGATGTCCCGGCCACCACCGATGAGTCGCAACGCCAAACGAAACGCATCGCTCGACCGCACCAGCCGTAAGCGCTCGAGTTCGCTCGCAATGACCGAAACGCTCATGCCCGGTTTGACCTCAAGGGTGGCCTTGGGTGCGCCAGTTGGAGAGAGCAGGTTTTGCACGTACAAGAAAGCGCCGCCAGCCAGCACAGCCAACACGACGAGCACCGCAATCAGAATCTGAACCAGTTTCATTCTCGAGCAGTCTACCGTCATGGGGTGGGCAAAGGAAAGCTTGGATGAAACGCGAGCAGCACGATTAGAGGATAAAGCTTGAAGCAAAAGAGTCTGAGTGAGTCCAAAAAAAGCAACAGTCATTTCCCAATAGTCCGGAACATTTTCAGTAGCTGTGTTCACGACGTAAACGACGTTTTCTCGAGTTGGCGACAATTAACGCAAGGTCAGGGCTTTCGCAATAGTCCGGTAACTTTTTAAGAAAGTGGGAGCCATCCCATAAGCTGTGAGTGACTAAACAAACGCTCCAGAACG
>JANOWZ010000023.1:0-12510 GCA_031418155.1 Deinococcales bacterium | reverse complement strand
CAGCGCGACATTGATGACCAAGCGCATCAGCGTGGCGCTTCCGTTGTTGACCCCAAACCCGAGCATTTCGCGGACCATGTTCAAATCGCTGGTCAGGCGGTTCATCAGGTCACCGGTTTTGTTGCGGTGGTAAAACGTTTGGTCCAACGTGGTCAGGTGATCAAAAACCGCTTTGCGAACGTCGTACATGACCTTGAAGCTCGAGACGACATTGAATTGGCGTTGAAAGTAACTGATGCCGTTGGCGACCAAGGAAAAGAGCATGATCAGTACGGCGGCCCAGAGGACGCTGCCGGTGGTGGCACGTCCGGCCTGAAGTTCATCGATCACATTGCGAATGATCACCGGTGGGCCAAGCGATGACAGCAAAACGGTCGTCAGGGCGCACAGGAAGCCCAGAATCCATTGGGTTCTGTAGGTCAGGTAGAAGCGGCCTAAACCTCGGAATTTGGCGAACAAGCAACTCCCTTGAACTCGAGGGGAGCGGGCTCGGGTTCGTGTTTCGGGTGTTTCACCCAGTGCAGGTCAGCGTACCACCGGGTTGTGTGACTGAACATGCGCCATTCCACCTACTGGTGCTCAAACCTCAACGCTTGAAATCCCTATTGCAGGCTGTCAACCACAAACCGACCCTGCTCGAGCAACCTCCGGGCATTCACGGCGGGTACGGGCGGGCTGAACAGGTAGCCCTGTCCGCTTTGACAACCGAGTTTGAGCAGCGTCTCGAGTTGTTCGGATTTCTCAATGCCTTCGGCCATGACTTGCAATTCCAAACTGTTGGCGAGCGTCAGGATGGCTTGAATCAAGGGCAGGGCGCGGCGTTCGGCGCTGGAATTCGGGTCGTTGCTTTCCAGGGCGCTGACAAACGAGCGGTCGATTTTCAGGGTGTCTATCGGCAGGCGTTGCAGGTAGGCGAGGCTCGAGTAGCCGGTTCCGAAGTCGTCCATTGCGATTCTGACACCCAAGGCCCGCAGGTCGTCCATGCGTTTGATGCTGTCCTCCAGGTGCGTGACCAACATGCTTTCCAAGAGTTCCAACTCGAGAAATTCCGGACGCAATCCGGCCTGGGCCAGGGCCCTGATGACGGTCTCGAGAAAATCTGGGCGGTCAAATTGTGGTGCGGAGACGTTGACGGCGATGCGTCTGGCGGGCAGGCCCTCGCGTTGCCAGGTGGCGTTCTGACGGCACGCCTGCTCGAGCACCCAGGTGCCAATCGGTAAGATCAGGCCGGATTCCTCGGCGACCGGAATGAACTTTGCGGGCGACATCAGCCCCAATCTCGGGTGCTGCCAGCGCACGAGCGCCTCGAAGCCGCGCAGTTCTTGCGAGGCCAAATCCACCAGCGGTTGGTAGTAGACCTCGAGTTCGTTGCGTTCGAGCGCCTTGCGCAAATCGTTCTCGAGGGCGAGCCTCTCCTCGGCGCTGGCGGTCATTTCGGGCGTGAAGCGTTGCACGCCGCCGCCCTGTTGTTTGGCCCGGTACATGGCGGTGTCGGCGTGGCGCATGATCGTGCTCGCGTCCGTGCCATCGTCTGGGCAGACGGCGATGCCGACGCTGGCATCGCCGAACAGTTCATGGTGGTCGATCAGGAACGGTTCGCGCAGGCTCGAGACGAGACTTTCGCCGAGGTGCAATGCCGCCACCGGTTCGATCAGGTCTGGCAGGGCGATCACGAATTCGTCGCCACCGGTGCGGCCCAGGATCGCTTGGGCGTCGATTGATCCGTTGATGGTGGCTTCACTCAGCCGCGATTGGAAGCGCTCGGCAACCGAGATCAGCATCCGGTCCCCAATCGGATGCCCGAGCGTGTCGTTGATCTGCTTGAAGCGGTCCAAATCAATGAACATCACACCGATCAGGTTGGTGCCATCGGTCAGGGCGAGCATTTCCTCGAGTCGGTGCTGGACCAGCACGCGGTTCGGTAGTCCAGTCAGTGCATCGTGCGTCGCCTGGTGCGCCAATTGATCGATCATCTTGTGCCGTCCGAGCGCAATTTCGGTCAGGCGGTCTCGCAATTGCAAACTGCGAATCACGCTGGCCCGCACGTTTTGTTCATTGCTTTTCGGGTAGAACTCCTCGAGTTTCGCCATGATCGTCTCGAGCGGTTCGTTGCGCACGATCATCTCAAGGACCTCGTTGCGTTCGCGTTCCAGGCGTTCGGAATCGGCGATTTTGCTTCTGGATTGCTCGAGTTCACGGGTGCGTTCCTGGATGCGTTGCTCCAAATCCCGTGAGTTGTTGCGCAGTTGGTCGGTCAGGCGTTGGTTGTCGGCCAGGGCAATGTACTGCCGCAGCACGATCAGCATTACCATCAGGCCAGAACCGATGCTGACCCCCAGGCGTTCGATGCCGGTTTCGTTGTAGGAAATGATGTTCAGCACGAACAACATGGCAATCGTAAAGTACATGCCCTGGTTGGACAGGAACCTCGAGATGCCGGTGCGTGCGCCCTCAAGGGCCTCGTCGTCCATCATCAGTTTGAGGGTGGATTCCGGCATCGGCACGGAATTCAGACCGGTTTTCCAATCCCAGAGCGCGGCGAAGGCGAAAAAGAACGCTGCCCATTGCCAGCCCGCCGCCAAAGGCCAATCAAGGCCCCCATCACGCACCAGCGGTTTCAGGCAGCGTTCGACATCGGCGGGCTGAATCTGCCCCAGGCAATGCGTGCTCATCCAGGGGTCTTCGTTGATCGGGCTGAAACAGCGCCAGACGTAGGCGGCATCGGCGCAGATCATGCAGGCCATGCCAATGGCGAGCAGCAAAATTTCCGAACCCAAACGAAAGCGGTTGGTGCGAATCACGTACAGCAGCAAAAACGCCAGCAAACCAAGCCCGAAGGTCGGGTAGACCATCGATAAGACCAACGGAATCCATTGTCCGCCGTGGTTCAGAACCGCTTTGCCCAGGACCAAATACCAGATCAGGATACCGATGCCCAGCGTGATGATCGCCACGTTCAAAAAGACGCGGATACGCTCGAGCCTGCGAAACGGGGGGCGTGGCAGGGCGATGAACCCGGCCAGCAGCAGCAGTTCCGTGGAGATGTAGAACGCATCCGCCAGCGACGGGAAGGGGTTGAGGCCCTGAACCTGCAAGAAGCCGTAAATCATGTCGCCAAAGGCGAACGACAACATGCCAAAGCCAATCAATCGCCATGAGGCTCGAGCATCGACCTCGTACCGTGAGACCCACAGGCACAAGGCGGCAGCACCCAGGTTGATCGGCAATGGGATCAGGCTGCTGACCCACGCTTGAAAAGGGATATCGCCGATTGGCGCAATTGCCCAGGCCTGCCGCGCCACCAACAACACCCCGAGCGGGATCAGCCAGTGCAGCGCGTCGGGACGGCGCGTGTCGGCATCTAAGAGCATGTGCGTACCAGAGGGTGCCTCAAGAAATGCCTCGAAGATGAAATACTGCCGTCTCAGCGGTTAAAATTGGACTCGGGTCAGCCTATCAGAATGCGAATAAATGCGTCAGGGTTTCAAATCAATGGCTTGAGAGACGCAAAATCACAACAATTTTATGCCTCTTTTCAAGATTAAACCCTGTACGGAAAACCGCTGGTCAACATCGCCTCGAATCGCTTGATAAGATGCACCGGTCAGACTCGAACCAGAACGGCTCGAGTCGAGCGTTCAACCAGTCACTCGGGCCCGAATTTCACTCAGCCAACACCAGGTCTATTCACGATTCAGGAGGAACACACATGCCACTCGTCACAGGCGGAACGATTCTCACAGCGGCACGCGCCGGAAAGTACGGTGTCGGCGCGTTCAACACCAACAATTTAGAGAGCACCCAGGCCATCCTCGAGGTTGCCGAAAGCACCAAAAGCCCGGTGATCTTGCAAATTTCCGAGGGCGCACGCAAGTATGCGGGCACCGAAACCCTGGCGCACCTGATCGCCGACATGGCCTCAAGGGTCAGCGTGCCGGTCGCCATTCACCTCGATCACGGCAGTTCGTTTGAGAGTTGCAAAACCGCGATTGATGCCGGATTCACCAGCGTCATGATCGATGCCAGCCACGATGTCTTTGAGGAAAACATCCGCGTCACCAAAGAGGTCGTGGACATGGCCCACGCCCGAGGTGTGACCGTCGAGGCCGAACTTGGGCGTTTGGGCGGCATTGAAGAACACGTCGATGTTTCAGCCGAGGATGCCTTCCTGACCGATCCCGCCGAGGCCCTCGAGTTTGTTGAACGCACCGGCATCGATTACTTGGCGGTCGCCATCGGCACCAGCCACGGCGCATACAAGGGAAAGGGCCGTCCGTTCATCGACCACCCGCGCATCGAGAAAATCGCCTCTTTGACCCCAATCCCACTGGTCATGCACGGGGCATCCGGTGTGCCGGACTGGTTGATCGCCCGCTTCAAAGCCTCTGGTGGCGAAATCGGCGACGCGGCAGGCATTCACGACGAGGACGTGACCCGAGCCTGCGCCAACGGGGTCGGTAAGGTCAACATCGATACCGATTTGCGCCTCGCCATGACCACCGCGCTGCGCGAAGTCATCAACTCGAGCCCGAAAGAATTTGACCCGCGCAAACTGTTCGGCCCTGCCAAGGATTTGATGAAGAAAGTGGCTGAGCACCGGATGCACGTGCTGGGCTGCGCTGGTAAGGCGTAAAACCAGGCAAAAGGTAAAAAACACGGCAGGCTCGAGTTCAATCGTATTTCGAGCTTGCCGTGTTTGCTCGGAGTCGGTTAGAAAATCTCAGCTCAAAACAAAATAGATGCAAGAGGTCCAATGCTCGCAACCGCCCATGAACGCCTGATCGAGCTCAAGAACGGTGAGTGTTGGAACGTTCTCGAGCTTGGCCAGGGTCGGCCCATCGTGTTCTTGCACAATGGTGGCGGCACGCTCTGGAATTGGACGCATCAACTCGAGTTTTTTGCCCGTTCGTACCGCGTGATCGCCGTGGATTTGCCGGGATTCGGACGTTCGGAGCGACCAATGACAGCATTGAGCCTGCCGCGTTACGCGCACGGTTTTGCGCAGTTGCTGGAATACCTTGAACTCGACCGGCCCGTGCTGGTTGGGAATTGCATCGGTGCGAGCATCGCGCTCGAGGTGGCGCTGCACTCGCCGCGCCGCATTTCCGGTTTGGCCGTCTTCAATGTCTGCGGTGGCCTGAGGATGCTGCCCGCACCGTTGGCTTTTTGGGCCGGATGGCGACCCCGAGCACAATGGGTCAGGCGGCTGCACGAAACCCTGTTCGGGCTGGTCAGCCACCCGGACCTGCAACGCCTTGGGGTGCACCGCATGTATGCGCACGGTCAACCCAGATTCCCTCCCGCGCTCGAGCGTCAAGTTCAGGCCGAACGTTGTGACCCGCGTCTGCGCGGCTCGCTCTACCGGCTCGCCCTGGGCCTCGAGAGCTTCGATGTTTTCACGCAGGCGCGGCGTAAACCCGAAGATTTTCCGCCCGTGCTGTTGGGCTGGGGCGCACAGAACCGCACGCTCGAGCCACGCTGGGCCGAGGTGATCGCCTGCTGGCTGCAACCCGAACGCCTGTGGTTGATCCCCCAGGCGGGACACCTGCCAATGTACGAACGCCCCGCCGCCTTCAACCGAGAACTCGAGGCGTTCTTGGATCATGCAGCCAAAGCGAACCGACCCACGCCGCGCGGACACGAGGGTAGACTCTGCCAGGAATGAGGCCCCCGTGAACCCGTTGAAGTTGGTCAAAGAAGAATGGCGTTACCTGCTCGCAGGGTTTGTGACCTCGTTGGTGATCGCGGTGTCTTCGGCGTTGCTGCCAAGCTGGGTGATCAAACCCATCTCCGAGCAGGTCCTCGAGCAGAAAAAATACGACCAGTTTTTGCCCTTGGTCTTGCGGGCCGGACTGTTGGTGTTTGTCGCATCGGTGGCACTCTACGGTCAGGAGGTGCTGTTTGGTATTGGTGGCGAACACCTCGGTGCCCGCCTGCGCCGAGAGGTGTACGCGGCCCTGTTGCGCTCCGGTGTGGGCCTCGCACCGGACCGTCAGGCCGACGATTCTGGCCCGACCAGCGGCGGGCGGGCGGCTCGAGTCATGTCCGATGTCAGTGCCCTGGTCAATTTTTTCATTTACGAGATGGGCCTGTTCGTCACCCAGGCCGCCACCGTGGTCGCGGGCTTCGTGTTTTTGATGCTGCAAAACCCGCTCCTGACCTGCGGTTTGCTGCTCTCGCTCGTGCCGTTGGCGTGGTTGCTGGACCGAATCGGGCGCGGCATCGAGAATGCCTTCAAAGCCAACCAAACCGCCGTTGAGGGTGCGAGCGGCGCGATGAGCGAGGGTCTGTCGCGCATGGAGGCGATCAAGGCCTTCAGGCTCGAGAAGACCGTGCTCGAACGCTTCCGAGGTCCGAATGAGGCGCAGGCCCGAGCCTCGGTTCGCCGGGTGCAATTGGCGGCGTTGCACTGGCCGCTCTCGCAGGTGGTGATCGGTTTGGGCGTGGTGGCCTTGCTGTTGTTCACGATTGGCGAGGTCCAGGCCAAACGCATGACCAGCGGCACGATGATCGCGTACTTCACGCAATTGGTCATCATCATCGCACCGGTGCAAATTTTCGCCCGACTTTGGGCGCGATGGACGGCGATGTACGAACCGGCCCGATCTATTCAAACGGCCCTCGAGTTGCCTGCCGAACCCGATCCTGGAAACCTCAGTCCGAAATCCTGGCGTGGCGAGTTGTGCTTTGAAGCCATGACCGCACGTTATCCGGGCGCGAGTGTCCCGGCCTTGGATGATGTCAGCCTGACGATTCGTGCCGGTGAAAGTGTGGCCCTGGTCGGACCATCCGGCAGCGGCAAAACCACGGTCACGCGCCTGCTGCTGCGCTTGCTCGACCTCGAGTCGGGTCAGATTCTCTTGGACGGACAAAACCTGCGCGAGTACACCTTGAACGCCTCCCGGTCCGCGATTGCGCTGGTGCCGCAGCAACCGCAACTGTTCACCGGCAGCATCCTCGAGAATGTCCGTCTCGCAAGGCCCGACGCGACCGAGGCCCAAGTCTGGCGGGCGCTCGAGGCTGCAAACCTCAGTGAAGAGATTCATGCCATGCCAAGAGGTCTCGAGACCATGCTTGGCGAGGCCGGGTCCGGGATTTCCGGCGGGCAAGCGCAACGCTTGAGCATCGCCCGCGCCCTGCTGCTCGAGGCCCCAATCATCGTTCTGGACGAACCGACCTCCGCGTTGGACGCGCATTCGGAGGCCGCCGTCAAACGCACCCTCGAGTTGCTGCGCGGCACCCGCACCGTGATCGTGATTGCGCACCGCCTGACCACCGTCGAAAGCGTGGATCGAATCGTCGTGCTCGAGTTGGGTCGCGTGATCGAGGAGGGATCGCACCTCGAGTTGATCGGTGCGGGTGGCGCATACGCGGGCTTGCTCGAGGCGAACACAAAATAGGCCCCTATGAATTACGATTCTCTGGCCGAACTCTACGAACGTCAGTATGCGAATTACCGTGATGACATCGCGTTTTATGCCCGTCTCGCCGAACGTGAACAGGCCCAAGACATCCTCGAGCTTGGCGCTGGAACGGGTCGAGTTTCAGTTGCGCTCGCCCGCCGTGGCTTGAACATCACCGGCCTCGAATTGTCACCCGCAATGCTCGAGCGTGGCAAAGCGTTTGCGGCCAAAGAAAACGCGAACGTGAATTTCGTGCTCGGTGACATGACCGAGTTCAAACTCGAGCGACAGTTCCCGTTGGTGATTGCGCCGTTCAACGCCCTGATGCACCTGTACACGATCTCAGATCAGGACCGGGCACTCGAGATGGTTCAGGCTCACCTCGAGCCAAACGGCGCGTTCGCCTTCGATTTGTACCAACCCAAATTTGGTCTCGAGGGCGTGTTGCGTCACGAGGGCGAAACTTTTCTGGAAGCCGATGGCTCGAGGTTGGATGTGTTTGTCTTGCAACGAATCGACCGTGCCGCACAGATGGCCTTTACCACCTATTTTCTGGATTCGATCTCGCCCCAGGGGAACCTCAGCCGTGAAGTGCTCGAATTGCAGCAACGCTACTTCACGCGCTTTGAGGTCGAACGATGCTTGCGAGCGCACAGATTTCGTGCCGAATTCCACGGCGATTTTGACGGTTCGCGTCTGAGAGACTCGAGCCCGCATATCGTAGTTATCGCCAGAGTGTGATTCATGATTTCGCGTTAAACTTGCTGCCATCATGGATGTTCGAGCAGTGAAACCAGATTTCCAAGTCGGCATTGTTGGTGCGGGATTTTCCGGCGTGGTCGCCGCGCTTCGCCTGAAACAGTCGAACAGAAATGCATTCGTGATCCTCGAGCAGGCGGACAGTCCTGGCGGCACTTGGCGTGACAACACCTATCCTGGTTGCGCCTGCGACGTGCCAAGCAACCTGTACTCGATCAGCACTGCCCCGAATCCGAACTGGTCACAGGCGTACTCGAGTCAAACCGAAATCCTTGAGTACCTCAAACGGGTGATTGCTGACCACAAGCTTGAGCCGCATATCCGTTACAACTCGGACGTGACGCAACTCGAATTCCTCGAGCGTGAAGGATGTTGGCGAATCACGGATCGGGCCGGAAAAACCGTGACGGTGCGCAGTGTGATCCTCGGCATGGGACCGTTCAGTCGTCCAAGTTGGCCGAAGATTCCTGGTCTCGAGTCGTTCGCTGGCGTGAAACTTCATTCGGCACGTTGGGATCACAGCATTGACCTGAGCAGCAAACGGGTCGGCATCATCGGCACGGGTGCGAGCGCGGTTCAGATTGTGCCAGAGATTGTCTCGAGCGTCGCGCACTTGACCGTTTTTCAACGTTCCGCCGCCTGGATCGGTGATCGCATGAACAGCAAGATTCCAGGTGCGAAAAAGGAGCAGTACCAACGCTTGCCGTGGTTGCAAGCGCTCGAGCGTAATGTTTTGTACTGGGTCATGGAAGCGCGAGGCAATCTGTTTACCGGCAACAAAACGATTCACAACTTCTTCAAATCCCAAAGCCTGAAAAAACTCGAGCGCGAAGTTCCAAACCCAGAATTGCGAAGCAAGCTGACCCCGAATTACGAGTTTGGTTGCAAACGCATTTTGAGTTCCGACGATTACCTGCCGTGCTTTGGCCGCGAGAACGTCACGCTCGAGACGGACGCGATTCTCGAGGTCACAGCAACCGGGATTCGGACTGCGAACGCACAACACGAGTTTGATGTGCTGATTTGCGCAACAGGATTTGAAGTTGCCAGCATCAGCAACGACATGAAAATCATCGGATTGGGTGGACGCGAATTGCTTTCCGAATGGCGCGAACGCGGCACAATGGAGGCGTACAAAGGCTCGAGCGTTTCCGGTTTTCCCAACCTGAACTTCATGCTCGGACCGAACACGGGATTGGGGCATTCAAGCATGATTTCGATCATGGAGGCGCAAGCGAATTACATCATGGGTTACACACAATTGCTCGAGCAAAACGCAAACGCTTACCTGGATGTCAAGCTAGAAATTCAACGCGAACACAACGCGCAACTGCAAACGCAATTCGTTGGCACCGTTTGGGCCTCGGGTTGCAAAAGCTGGTACATCAACTCGAGCGGCAAGAACACGACGCTGTACCCAAGGTTGGTTCAGGCGTTTCGCAACCGCACCAGGGGCGTGAATCCGCTCGAGTACGAACTGGTCAAACTGTCGTGAATCCCCGAGAATACACGCTCGAGATTGTTGTGGCCGCGAACGAGATCGATGCGCTCGGGCATGTCAACAATGCCGTCTACGTGCAATACATCGAAGCCGTTGCAACTGCACACGCTGAACGTCTCAACATGGGGCTCGAGGTTTTGCGTGCGCTTGAAGCCGTGCCGGTCGTGCGTGAACATCACCTGAAATACTTGCGGCCCGCAAAACTTGGTGATGTCCTGACAATTCATACTCGAGTTGAAGGCATGCAGGGGGTGCGGGCCATGCGGCGCAATACCGTGAGTCTTGGCGAGACGGTGCTGGTCGAATCGCTCGCCACCTGGGTCTGGTTGCATCCAGTCACTTTGCGACCTCGAGCCATTCCCGAAGTGATCTCGAAGGCATTCGGACTCTGAACTCGAGGTTTAAATCAGGCTGTGTTGCCCGCTGTGGCCTCATGGCGAAAGGCGATCAGGGCATACACGCCAGCCAGGGCGCACAATGCCGCACTGAACACGAACACGCCACGCACGCCAATATTCGCGGCAAGCACACCGGCAAAGGCCATCGACAGCAAACTCGAGGATTGAATCACCACGTTTAAGCTCGCTCCGACCCGTCCAAGAAGCTCGTTGGGAACCCGCGTCTGAATGAACGCGCCGATGCTGATGTTCAACGGTGTGCTGAAGAATGTCAGGGCAAAACTGACCGCAATCACGCCCCAAACATTGACCACCAATGACATCGGAAAGGTCGCCAGGGCCAGCACCAGCAAGCCACCGCCAATCAAAACATTGAATTTCAATCTCGAGGCCAGCAGGGTGCTCAAGGCACCGGCGGAGATCAGACCAACCGTGCTGGCCAACTCGAGTGCTCCGAACCAGGTCAGTGGAATCTGCAAGTCTCGGGTCATGAACGGCACCATCAGCACATTGAACGCACCGAAACCGAAGACCGCGATCATCGCCGAGACCATGATCGCCAGCAGGGTCGGTGTCCGAGCAATCAAACGCAGACCCTCAAGGATGCTATTCAGGACCGCTCGGGGATTGGTGGGTGAACCTTCGATTTGCACTGCGCCAGATGTGCGCAGCAACGCGACCAAGACCACCGAAATCGCAAAGGTCAGCGCATCCAGGCCAAAGACGATCCAGAAGGTGCTCTCGCTGTGGCTGCCACCGATGAGTACACCGGCCACGGTGGTGCCGAGCAGACTGGCGATCACCTGGGTGGTCTGAGCCAACGAACTCGCCTGAACCATCTGCTCGGCTGGCACAACCTTGCCGAGCAATGCGCCCCTGGCCGGATTGAAAAAAGTACCAACGGCAGCCTGCAAAAAACTCAGGGTGTAAATCAACCACAACCGATCTTGGCTCGAGACGAACACCAGCCCCAGCACCAACACTGCACGAATCGCATCACTGACGACCATCGTGGTTTTGCGATTCAGACGGTCCACCAGTGCGCCCGCGATCAAACCTATCGAAACGGTTGGCACAGCCACAAGAATGGTCAACGTGGCTATCGCGGCGGTTGAGCCAGTGAGTTGATTCACCAGGGCGATCAACGCCAAGTTGGTCAGTGCATCGCCGAAACTCGAGATTGCTTGCGCCACCCAGAGCAGGACAAATTCACGGTTGCGAACAAGACTCGAGGACTGTTGGGCCGTCATGCGGACCTCCAAGGGGTTGATTCGATCTGTGTTTCTCGAGATTGGTTACGGTGCTCGAGGATGGTTCAACTTGCGATGCATTTGTAGGACATGCAGTTGCTCAAAACAAACTTTAATTTCAGAATTCGATCTTAAACTTCTTTTCGCATCATGACTTTCTCGCTTTCGTCGCTGGAGTAGTCTTTTGAATTTCTCGAGTCACGGTTGGATGGTATGCGATGGTCAGGCTGTAATCTTGTGTCTCACTGCTTTGATCATCATCAAATTCTGCCAATAGTTTGTTCAGGCGTTCACGCAACGCTTTGGCCCGTGCTTTCGAGAGCGACTTGATGCTGCGAACCATCATTACGCTGTACTCGGGTTTTTTACCCGGTTCTGGTATTTGAAATTCACCCGAGTTGTAAGCGCGACGCATCTCGAGTTTGGCGGCATCCAAGATGCTGATCACCAGACCCAGAGCATCCTCTGGTGCGGTCTGTTTGGAGGTGAAACTGGGGCTGGCCTCGAAGCTTTTGGCACTGACTTGATAGCTCTTTTCGACGATGCCCGAAACAATTCTGGTGCTGACCACGCGCACCAAGCCATGCTGTTCGAGCATGTTGATGTGGTAGTAGAGTTTGGTTGGGGTTACACCGAGTTGTTGTGCCACGATCTTGACGGTTTGTGGTCCGCGCAGCGATTCGAGGATTTGAATGCGAAACGGATCGGCTAGGATTTTCAGCACCTCGAGCGAGGTGATTTCCATGATTTCGATGGGCTCGAGTGCTTGGGTTTCTTTTTGACTTTTCTTAGTCATTCAAAATTCCTAAACCTTTCAAATAATTTTGAATAGTGTAATCATCTTGAATAGTCTTGTCAATTCTTCGAGCCTCGAGCCCGTAAACGAGGGCTATTTGCTGATCTTGCTCGAGAAGTTTTTGGTGGGTTTCAGTCTCGCTTCGATTGGTAAACCACTCTACGGAAGACCAAAAACAGGCTCGAGAATTTCCTCGAGCCTCAAGTGAATTTGCTCAGAACTCAAAACTCAAAACTGCCCTCACAGCACTTCCTTTGGCTTCGCAAAAATCATCCGTCCCAACGCCGTCTGAATGTTCGAGACGACATTGACCTTGACCGTCCGTCCACGCAACGCCATGCCGTCCTCGATCACCACCATCGTGCCATCCTCGAGATAGCCAATACCCTGACCGGGTTGTGAC
>JANOWZ010000022.1:0-2223 GCA_031418155.1 Deinococcales bacterium | reverse complement strand
GGGCTTTGTTCGCCAGGAGTTCCACGAGTGGCATTCTAACCATGCGGGCAGGGATGGGGAAGGTTTTTGTAGACTCGAGGTGTGAAGCCAGAAGAGTTTGTGACGGGTTTGCGATCCGTGTTTGAGGCTCGAGCGGATGTGGCTCGAGCACCTGGAATGCGGGCGTACATGAAGGATCATTTTGCGTTCTTGGGCGTGTCGTCCCCGGAGCGCCGGATCGCCACAAAATTGTGCTGGTCGCAAATCGTGTGCAAAGAAGTCACTGCCGACTGGTTGCTCGAGGTCATGCGCCTCGCTTGGGATCAACCGGAACGCGAATTTCAGTATGCGGCTTTGGACACGCTCGAGAAGTTCCGCAAAAACTTGCGTGCCTCTGACCTCGAGCCGTTAACGCTGATCGTGCTTGAAAAAGTTTGGTGGGACAGCATCGACCCATTCGCGTCACACACGGTTGGTGATCTCGTCTCGCGTTTTCCCGAATTGATCCCGGCGATGGAGGCGAACTCGAGTCATGACAACCTGTGGCGCAAACGCATCGCCATCCTGCATCAACTTGGTTACAAATCTCGAACCGACACAACGCGACTTGTAGCAATCTCGCTCGAGAATGCGGGTCACGATTCGTTCTGGGTGCGCAAATCGCTCGGTTGGGCTTGGCGCGAGTATTTTCGCACCGATCCAAATTTTGTTCGCGCATTTTTCGCGGCACACGGTCAAGCCTTCTCCAACCTGACCGTGCGTGAAGCACTCAAACACGCAGGTTCGAGGCTTTAGGCTTTGACAAACATCGGTGGTTGCACACCAATCATGCGGGCCATCACCCAGACCTGGCCCTTGTGGTGCGCTTCGTGCGCGATCATGAAATCTGCCAGTGCCGAGGCGGGCATTTTGCGCCCACCAAATGCTTCGACAATGCTCGAGAGGTGTTCATCGGTCAGCGTGGCCAGTGCGTTCCGAACATGCTGCGTGTCCGCGCTCAAGCGTTCTTTGGCGGCACTGAGGTCAGGGCTCAACTCGTGCTTTTCAGCGGCTGGACCACCCATCATCGCAACCATGTTGTTACCACTGCTGCTCAGGTGGTCGCACAAGTCAATGAAGCTCCTGCCGCCGTCCCAGGCGGCGAAACCGCCCTTGTCATTGGGAATCACCTCGAGCAGGTCGATCAGTGCGCCTCGGTGCATCATGAAGGTCTGTGCGTAACGTTCGCCGTTGGTCATGGGTGTTGCCTCCTTGGAAAAAGCAGAGAAAAGAGAAAAGGTGAAAGAGGGAAGGAAAATCAAAAGCCCGAGGTCTTACTTTTCTTTGCTGTTACTTTAAGCTTTCCTCTTGATTTTATTCCAGCACCTCGAGAATCGCGTATTTCAAATACCGTGATTCTGGCACATGCAAGACATCTGGGTGGTCCGCGCTGGCCCCTCTGCGCTCGAGAACTCGGACTTTCACGCCAGCGTCGGCGGCGGCATCGCGCAGCATCGCGTAAAAGTCTGGTTCGAGCAGGTGATAACTGCAACTGGCCGTGCCGAGAATGCCTCCAGGCTCGAGCAATCGCAATGCCCGCAGGTTGACTTCTTTGTACGCGGCGTAGGCACGTTCCAGATCGCGTCTCGCTTTCGCCAACGCGGGCGGATCGATGGCGATCACACTGTATTTTTGGTTGGCGCGTTCGCGTTCACGCATGATCTCAAACGCATTGCCAACCGTGAACTCGAGGTTGGACAGGCCGTTCAGGGTTGCGTTTTCGGCGGCGCGTTCCAGGGCCGGGGCGCTCGAGTCGATGCAGTCCACGGTCGCGCATTTCTGGGCCAGGTGAAGTGCGAACGAACCATGATACGAGAAGACATCCAGCCCGTGACCTCGAGCGTGTTTGGCGAGTGCGAGCCGGTTTTCACGCTGATCGAGGAACGCGCCGGTCTTCTGGCCCTCGTAAGGATCGACAAAAAATTTGACCTCGCCCTCGGTCGCCGTAATGCGTTTGTTGACCTTGCCATGCGCCACGAACACTTCCTGCTCGAGCCCTTCAAACGCCCGGTTGCGGTGGTCGAATCGGGCGAGCACACCTGCGGGTCGGAAGCGGTCGATCAGCACCTCGAGCAGCGCATCCAAATGCGGTTCGAGTGCCGCCGAAGCGTTTTGCACCACCAGCACATCGTTGTACTTGTCGATCACCAAACTCGGCAGGCCGTCGGCATCGCCGTGCACGATGCGGTACGAATCGGCGTTGAT
>JANOWZ010000021.1:0-3986 GCA_031418155.1 Deinococcales bacterium | reverse complement strand
CTGCCCGGACGCGCTGGCGCTCGCCACGCCGACCGCGATCACGGTTGGGGTTGGCAAGGCCGCAAAGAACGGTGTGCTGTTCAAAAACGCGACCGCCCTCGAGCAGACGGCGGGTGTGGATACCGTGGTGTTCGACAAGACAGGCACGTTGACCGAGGGCAAACCCAGCGTGACCGACCTTGAGCCCGCGAATGGTGTCGATCCAAACGAACTCTTGCGGCTGGCTGCGAGCGCCGATCAACCATCTCAGCATCCGCTCGCCGAAGCGATTGTGCGTGAAGCCAAAGCCAAGAATCTCGAGGTCGCAACGCCCGAGAAGTTTGATTCGGTGTCGGGTCTCGGTGTGGCGGCAACGGTTGCTGGCAAGCGAGTGCTGATCGGTAACAGCAAACTGATGCAACGCGAAAAAATCGAAATCGGCGAACTCGAGGCTCGAGTCACCGCACTCGCGGGTAATGGCAAGACCGCGATGTTTGTGGCCGCCGATGGCAAGCTTCTGGGCGTGATTGCCGTGGCTGACCGCATCCGCGAATCGGCTCGAGAGGCGATCCGCAGCCTGCACTCGATTGGCGTGAAAACCGTGATGCTGACCGGTGACAACCGCCATACCGCCGAGGCCGTCGCCCGACAACTCGAGATCGACACCGTGATCGCCGAGGTGCTGCCCGAAGACAAGGCGAACCAGATCAAGAAGTTGCAACTCGAGGGTCGCAAAACCGCGATGGTCGGCGATGGTGTCAACGATGCACCTGCACTTGCGATGGCCGAGGTTGGTATTGCCATTGGTGCGGGAACAGATGTGGCTGTTGAAACCGCCGACGTGGTGCTGGTCAAGAACAATCCTGCCGATGTCGCGGGCGGCATCGTGCTGGCTCGAGCGGTGCGCGGCAAGATTCGGCAGAATTTGTTCTGGGCGGCGATCTATAACGTGCTCGCCATTCCGGTCGCGGCGGGCGTTCTGTACCCGAGTTTTGGGATTTTGTTGCGGCCCGAGTGGGCGGCGTTGCTGATGAGCGCCTCGACGGTGATCGTCACGGTCAATGCGTTGCTGATCAATCGGGTGCGATTCTCGAATAGGCAAGCGTCAGGCTGAAAGGGACACAACAATCGCAGGAGATCGTTTACATGCATTCCTGACTTGATCCCAGTGACTGCGGGCATTGCGTTGACCCTCACCGCGTATCCGGTCGTGTTCGAGCGGTCAATTGTCTCCCAAATTGAGGGTCAAAATCAGTCCTGTAAAGTCATCCAACTCCCCCTCTGATTTGCGAAACACCAAGCAAAAATGGATGTAACGCGGATGTAGTAGGTCAAGATACGAGCCGTCAAGTCCATTCAAGAAACGTATCAAAGAAATTCAAAACAGATCGCTATACACATGCTTTTTCTGCATTTTCCTACCCTGACGTATCCGCAGCTTTTCGGTCTTTTGAACGCCTTTTAATCAGTGGGTCGCAGGTTCGAGCCCTGCACGGGCCACCACCAGAAAAGATCGGGCAGCACGCAAGAACCTCGAGTGAAGGACTACTCGAGGTTCTTGCTTTTTCGGGTTTGACAGTAGAATTGACAGTAACCCAGCAGTGAAATTATATGAAGGCCACTTCACAGGCAGCAAAGTCAGAGAATTTTGAACCTTCCGACCCGTTACCCAAATGATGCGATTCAAACAGAACCATCAGAACCTCAGGTGGGTCGCTCTGATTCTGAGGACAACGTGGCCTCATTCATGGTCTTCTTGTGCGGCGCGACCAACGTCGATTCTCTATCATCCATTCCTGATCAAAACCGATGCTGCTCGAGAGCAAATGGGCCTGCCCGATGATGGCATCACGGAGCGGCTCTGAAATACCAGAGGGTCGAGTGGCCTTGATGCTGACGCTGATGGCTGCGATCACATCACCATTGTGGTTGCGCACCGGTGCGGCGATACAACACACACCCGATGTGGATTCCTCGAGGTCGAGCGCGAAGCCTTGACGCACCACTTGGATGAGTTCGGATTTGAACACTTCCAGATTGATGATCGAGTGTTTCGTTCGCGCTTGCAATCCACCGTGATACTCGAGTGCTGTTTGCACCACACGCCACGATTTACTCGCCAAGAGCACGCGACCCAGGGCGCTGGAGAATGGTGGGATCGAGTTTCCCGGATTGCTTCTTGAGGATCGAATCGCGTTTGAGTCTTCAGCCATCACCTTGTCCACGTAGATCAGGTTGCCCCCATCAAGCACCGCAACTTGTACGGTCTCGCGCAAGTCCGCGCTGGCCTGGATCAACGCCCGATGCGCCACATCACGCCAGGGTGTGTTTGCCAGCAAGAACTGCCCAAGTGTCAACAATCGAAACCCCAGCCGGTAGCGTCCTGTAACCATGCGGTGCAACAGGCCGATGGTCTCGAGTGAGGCGAGCAGTTGATGCGCGTTTGACTTCGGTATCGCCAGCCTGCGGGCCACTTCACGCACGCCCCATTCCGGGTCTTGACGGGTGAACAACTCGAGCACATCTCCAGCTTGTCGAATCGTTTGCAGCGTCGGCATGGGGCATTCTAATTTGTCCGTGCATTCTGGACAAGAGGCTTGCGGAATCCAAGATTAAGCCCGAAACTGATCGTATTCATTTGGAGGTCACATGCGAACCCAAATCGGCATCATCGGCGCAGGACCGGCAGGCTTGCTGCTGGCGCACCTGCTGAATCGTGCAGGCATCGAAAGCGTGGTTCTCGAGTCACGCTCCCGCGAGTACGTCGAAAAGCGTGTCCGGGCCGGTGTGCTCGAGCATGGCACGGTCGAACTCTTGAAACAAAACGGCCTGGGTGAACGCCTCGAGCGGGAAGGCTTGCGGCACGAAGGAACGCTGCTGCGTTTCGGCGGACGAACGCATCGAATCGATTTCCCAGCCTTGACCGGTGGCAAAACCGTGACCGTTTACGGCCAGCAAGAGGTCGTCAAAGACCTGATCAAAGCCCGACTCGAGACCGGGGCTGGCATTCATTTCGAGGCCCAAGGCATGCGCGTATCTGACCTCGAGACCAGCCCAAAAATCATGTTCCGCGAGCACGGTGAGGAACACACTTTGCATTGTGATTTCATCGCGGGCACCGACGGCTTCCATGGCATCTGCCGCGACGCGATTCCCGCTGGGGTTCTCAAAACCTTTGACCGCACCTACCCATTCGCTTGGCTCGGAATTCTGGCCGAGGCAACCCCGAGTTCGCACGAATTGATTTACGCCAACCACGAACGCGGCTTTGGCTTGCACAGCATGCGCTCGACCAAAATTTCGAGAAATTACATTCAAGTCGCGCCGGACGAATCGCTCGAGAACTGGCCGGATGATCGCATCTGGGAAGAACTCGCACAGCGGCTCGAGGCTCCAGGCTTTTCGTTGACCAGCGGCCCGATCTTCGAGAAGGGCATCACCGGGATGCGCAGTTTCGTGGTCGAACCGATGCAATACGGCAAAATGTTTCTCGCGGGTGATGCCGCGCACATTGTTCCACCGACCGGCGCAAAAGGCATGAACCTCGCCATCAACGACGTGCGTGTGCTCTCGAGCGCCCTGACCGAACATTACGCCGGGGCTGGCGAATCACTCGAGCGATACTCCGAGACTTGCCTGCGTCGCGTCTGGCGGGCGCAACACTTCTCGTGGTGGATGACCTCGATGTTGCACCGTCACGATCACAAGGACCCTTACGAGCACAAACTGCAACTCGCGCAACTCGATCTGGTCGCCTCGAGCCAAGCCCAATCACAGGTGCTCGCCGAGAATTACGTTGGGATGCTCGAGCGTGTCATGGTGGGCATGTGAGCGATTTCGCCAGCATCGACGGATTAACAGTTCACTACAAACTCGAGTCAAACTCTGGCGTTCCGGTCGTGTTCATCAATTCGCTCGGCAGCGATTTGCGAATCTGGGATGATGTGGTTTCAACACTCGAACGCTCGAGTCTGCGCTACGACAAACGTGGCCACGGCCTGAGCGAC
>JANOWZ010000020.1:0-2428 GCA_031418155.1 Deinococcales bacterium | reverse complement strand
GTCAGTTTGCTGATGGGGGCCGCCGCCGAGGAATTCAAGGCTGCCGGGATGATCCCGTTCGCCGCCTATTGCAGTGATCCCTGTGATGGGCGCACGCAGGGCACGACCGGCATGTTTGACAGCCTGCCGTACCGCAACGATGCCGCGCAACTGTTTCGCCGCCTGATCCGGTCCTTGCCGACCCGTCAGGGCGTGCTGGGCATTGCGACCTGCGACAAGGGGTTGCCCGCAATGATGATGGCCCTCGCGGGCAGCCCCAACCTGCCGTGCGTGCTGATTCCCGGCGGCGTGACCCTACCTCCAACCGATGGCGAGGATGCAGGCAAGATTCAAACCATCGGCGCGAGGTTCGCCCAGGGCGAGATCAGTTTGCAGGAGGCATCCGAACTCGGTTGTCGCGCCTGTGCCAGTCCCGGTGGAGGGTGCCAGTTCCTCGGCACCGCAGCAACGTCTCAGGTGGTCGGGGAGGCGCTTGGGTTGTCATTGCCGCATTCGGCGCTGGCCCCGTCCGGTCAAGCCGTCTGGCTCGAGATGGCCCGCGCCTCCGCCCGAGCGGTGATGCACTTGATTGACCGCCAAATCACAACTCGAGCCATCCTGACCGACGATTCGATTCACAACGCGATGGTGGTTCATGCGGCGTTCGGTGGGTCCACCAATTTGTTGTTGCACATTCCGGCAATTGCGCACGCCGCCGGTTTGAAACGGCCCACGGTCGAGGATTGGAATGCGATCAACCGCCAAGTGCCACGTCTCGTCAGCGTGCTTCCAAACGGCCCGGAACATCACCCAACCGTGCGAGTCTTCCTTGCGGGTGGCGTGCCGGAAGTGATGCTGCATTTGCGCGATCTGGGCTTGCTCAAACTCGAGGCTCGAACCGTCACCGGCTCGAGCCTTGGCGAAGTGCTGGCATGGTGGGAACATTCGGATCGGCGCAAACAGATGAAAGCCATTCTTCTCGAGCAAGATGGTGTGGAAGACTCGAGCGTGATTCTTTCTCCCGCACGTTCTGCGCAACTTGGTCTAACCAGCACCGTCACGTTTCCCATCGGGAATCTCGCACCGCAAGGATCGGTGATTAAGAGCACCTCCATCGATCCCGAAGTTGTCGATGCTGATGGCGTGTACCGCAAGATCGGACCGGCTCGAGTCTTCATTCGAGAACGCGACGCGGTACAGGCCATCAAGGGAAAGGGTGCGAATCCGGTCGTGGCTGGCGACATTGTGGTGCTGATCTGCGGCGGCCCGTTCGGAACCGGCATGGAAGAGGTTTACCAAGTCACCTCGGCACTCAAGCATTTGAAATGGGGCAAAGAGGTCGCGGTCCTGACCGACGCGCGATTCTCCGGTGTCAGCACCGGCGCGTGCATTGGCCACATTGGACCCGAAGCGCTGGCCGGTGGACCGATTGGCAAGGTCCTGGATGGCGACCTGATCGAGATCATCGTGGACCGCAAAAATTTGACCGGCACGGTCAATTTGATCGGCGAAAACGGTGCGAACGTCGGCATCGAAGCGGGCGGCAACATCCTCCAGGCTCGAGCCTTGCGCAGTGATCTTTCGGCGCACCCAGAATTGCCGGACGACACGCGCCTGTGGGCCGCAATGCAAGGGGTCAGCGGTGGAACCTGGGGCGGTTGCGTGTTTGACACGGACAGCATTCTGGCGAGGCTCAATAGTTAAGAAACCGAGCGCCAACACCACCAAAAACCTTGCTCGAGGTGGCGGTTCAGGTGGACTCGAGGGTTGCGTCCAGCGGGTTATCATCCCAACGGGATTGACGCACGGCAGCCACCACATCGTTGTCCATTTCTTCCTGCAAGGCGCTGAAGTCAAATTGCTCGAGGATCGTTGCAATGGTTTCGGCTGGGTTCGGACGGGTTGTGTTTTCGGTGGTGCCTCGAGGATTTTTCATGTGTAACTCCCTTGCAAGAATGGAGCACCAAGCGAAACTCGAGCATCTCGTGAATGCGTTCTCACAAATCTTTAATGATATTTGGCGTTGTCCAGGACGAACTCAATCCATGATGCTCGCACGCCAACAAAAATCTGTGCTACCATCCCACTTCATCGTTATCGCATGAAAGCAAAGTATTCGCCTTGGACCCTCCGATTGCAGAAAGGAGAATTCGTGTCTTGTGCATACGCAATGAAAGCCATTTCCCCTGCGTGAACGCTGGCAGGATTGTCTTACCTTGCAAACGCTCACGAGGTCGATGTGCAAAATTCCTAGGCCCGAGAAATCTTTAGCCAATTGACGTGAACCATTCCGGCTATGTCCATTTTGGGGTAGTGTCCTATTGTTGACTGATCCTAACTCGAGCCTCTAACGGCGCATTGTACACATCCACGAACCCACGAATTCGCATCTCATGCCGATCAACCCGCTTACTGAACGACAAGGTTTTACGAACCAAATTCGAGCACC
>JANOWZ010000019.1:0-1633 GCA_031418155.1 Deinococcales bacterium | reverse complement strand
AAGGAGAACATCATGTTTGGACTCGGTGGAACAGAAATCATCATCATCCTCGTCATCGGCTTGGTGCTGTTTGGCGCGAAGCGTCTCCCAGAACTCGGCAAAGGACTTGGCACTGGTATTCGAGAATTCAAAAAGGGTGTCAGCGACATGCGTGGAGACCTCGAGAGCTCATTGCAGGACGAATCTTTGGTGCTCAAACCTGAACCCGTAGAAACAAAGCGTTAGGGCTCGCGTCACATCATGATCCGTACCCTGACGAATCAGAACAACGATCAATCCAACGATGCTCCACTGCTCGATCATCTCGAGGAATTGCGCACCCGGATCATCTGGGCGGTGGCGATCTGGGCGCTGGCCAGCGTTGCTGGCTGGTTCCTGGTGGAACCAATCTCGATTGCCATGCGCGGACTGCTGAGCGGTTACGAGGGTTCCGGCGGCAAGGTCAACTTTGTCTTTACGGGTCTGACCGACAAGATGAGTGCAAGCTTTCAAATCGCCCTGTTCGCCGGACTCGTGCTCGCCATGCCGGGAATTGTTTGGCAACTTTGGTCATACATTGCACCGGCCCTGACACGCTCCGAACGGCGCTTTGGATCACCATTCGTGATCTTCCTCGGCGTGATGTTCGCCGTCGGCGTGGCCTTCGCCTATTTCGTTGTGTTGCCTTACGCGATTCCATTCCTGCTCGGCTTTGGACCTTTCGCCGACATCACCAATCAGATTCCTCTGCCCGCGTATATCCTTTCGATTTCACTGTATTTGCTCGTCTTCGGTTTGGTGTTTGAATTGCCGATGGTGATGTACCTGCTCGGACGGTTCGGCTTGATGACCGCCAGCTTTCTGAGCGCCTACCGCCGTCACGCGATCATGGCGATCATCACGATCAGTGCGGTGATTACGCCCACCGTCGATCCGGTCAACCTGGCATTCATGGCCGTACCGCTTTGGATTTTGTTCGAGTTCGGCATTGTGTTGGTGCGCCTTGCGCAACGTGGTCGAAACAAAGAACTCGAGCTTGTTTAGGCCGATGGCGCTGGCTTTTTGCATTGCGCATCAATAGATCAACAACCCAACCCAAGCCGCAACATCAAGCATTCCTGACTTAAAACGCAACGCCATGGGCTCGAGGAATTCGGAGATTATCGCAAATGCACGCCATCCCTGAAGTTCCCTGTCAGCATTGCCCGTGGCGTTTGTACAGTCCACGGTTTGCCTGGCCGGTAGAACGTTTCAACGACCTGCGACTCGAGCGACTGAATGCTGAACGACCGAATGCTGTTGTCTTATGCCTGTGCTCGTTCGTACCGAACAATGGCATTTGCGAAACAGCCGAGTTGCCGCGTGATGAGATGCGACCTGCCCACACGTCAAAGCCTTTGAATGCTGACGCGAACGAATCCTTCTTCCCAAGTTTTGAAGCCATGGCTGATGCAAACGGCGCAGGTCTGTTCGACTGGACTGCGCAGTTGAACGTTGGCGATTTGGTCGTCCATTTTCAATTCGGGGTCGCCGTTGGGGTACTCGAGGTGCTGTGCGTTCGCAACGGGATTGTGAGCGCCATTGCCAACGCCGCAACCCACCGTTTTAACTCGCTCGGTTACGAAATGAAATCCGCATCAGACAGCCGTATTTT
>JANOWZ010000018.1:0-4644 GCA_031418155.1 Deinococcales bacterium | reverse complement strand
TGGGCACGCGATCCGCTCGAGGTGGCGACACTGGCTCGAGCGGCGGAGCTTGAGGTGCTCAGGCCGCACTTTGAAATCACTTGATGATGTCTACTTTTTGAACTTGAGGGCGTTCACTCTTGCACCGACACACTTGCCCTGCTCGAGTCCGCGTTCAACGGCGCTGCGAAAGTGAATCCCACCGTACAACCTCGAGATGCCCGCCTCTTGTGCCGCCGCCCAGAAGCTTTTGTAGGTTCGAGGTTTGAGTCCGTCTGCTTCGTGCGTGCGGTCGGTGAAAGCGAAGTTCTCGCCGAAGAATGCTGTCAGCACCGCTGCTGCCGCACCGGATTGGGTGCTGTGTCCGCTCGGGTATTCCGGGAATGGCGGTGTGTTCAAGAGCGGTGTCCATTTCGGGTCGATGCTGCGTTGAATGTAGGTCAATGGGCGCAGCAGCTTGTACTCGAACTTCGTGTCCCAGCAGGCGATGAACGAATCTGCCAGCGCAATCCCGAGCCGTGCGTAACCTTCCGAGAACGTCTCGAGGTTCGAGTCTTTTTCGGTCAGTTGCAACAGAATGCTGATCCAATGTCCGGGTGGGGTGGGGGAGAGCATCGGGTCGTCCGACCAGAACCGTGCAATCAACTTTTGTTCGGGCGTGAGTGCTTTGGTGACGTTGTAAACCTCGAGTGCCTCCTTGTAAAACGCGCTGGTTTTTTCGGTGCTGTATTTGGGCGGCGCGGAGAGTTTGCAGTCTTTGGCATTGGTCAGCGCGAAGGTTCGGTTCTCGCCCCATTTTGGCAAGAGCGGCGCTTGCTGTTGCACGATCAGGGTGGTTGGAACCCATTCTCCCGGCTTGCTTGCCTTCGGGTACGAGTATGGGAAGCCCATGTTTTCAACGTTTGCGCCACCGTCATTTAGAGACCATTGATAGACGGCTTCGGCGACACTCGCGCCGTACTCGAGGCTCCGGTCAAGCACGTCTTTCGGCACTCGAACCTCGAGTTCTTTCTGGATTTTTTTCTGCGTTAAATCCATCGCACGTTGACCACTTGGGCCGGTGTTGGCGAACAGTTTTGGCACGGCGCTCGAGAGTGCGCCTTCAACGATTGCAGCCGTGTCGTAGGTCAGGCTCGAGTCAGGTTGTGGCACGCCTTTGAAACCCTGAAGTTGTCCGGCGAGTGTTTGCAATGTGCTCGAGCGTGCAGCCGTAATCTCGTGTAGTGTCACGCCCAAATAGGCGAAGCTTCTCGAGGCGACTGGTGGTGAGTATGTCGGTGTATGGCGCACCAGTTGCAAGGTCAAGCCGGTCCAATTGCGGGCAATCGCCAGATCAGAACTCGGGTTCGTTTGCGCTCGAGCACTCAAGATCAGAAGGGTTGCGCCAAGCATCAAGATCAGAAAACGTTTCATTGCCTCACCTCAAAAGAAATCTCGAGCCACTGTCACCACGCGGCCCGAGAAGTTTGTGACTCGAGCCTAGACTGCTACGGCTGGTCGTGTCCCCGCAATGATCATTCCCAGAACCTCGTCTTGCGTGACATCCTTGGTGTTGACCGTGCCGACCACACGCCCGTTTTTCATGACGGTGCAACGGTCCGCGAGATCGAAGACATCGTGCAAATCGTGCGAGATCATGAAAATGCCGACACCCTCTTGCTTGAGCGCCTGCACCAAATCGTTGACTTTCGCCGTCTCTTCCGGTCCGAGCGCCGCTGTGGGTTCGTCCATGATCAGCACTTTGGCTTTGAAGTGAATGGCTCGAGCAATCGCCACGGTTTGACGTTGACCACCGGACATGTTCGAGACGGGCACGCGCAGGCTGGGAATCTTGACGCGCAAGCGGTCCAGCACCCGGCGGGCTTCGATCTCCATCTCGTCTTCGCTTAAGACCACACCGTTGACCATCTCGCGGCCCAAGAAAACGTTCGCCACTGCGTCCAAGTTGTCAGCGAGCGCCAGGCTTTGGTAGATCGTTTCGATGCCTTGACGTTGCGAATCTTGTGGCGTGTTAATTTTAACCTCTTGACCATCGACCAGGATTTGTCCAGAGTCCGCTTTGTACGCGCCGGACAAGACTTTGATCAGCGTGCTTTTGCCCGCGCCGTTGTGACCCAACAGACCAACGACTTCGCCGGGATAGAGGTTGATGCTGGCATCGTCGAGCGCCTGGTTGCCACCGAAACGCAAGGAAATGTTTTTCATCTCAACCAACGGAGCGCCAGTGTGTTCTCGAGCGCTGTATTCCTGTGTCATGCACGCCTCCGTTTGTTGGTCACGGTGTTCCACAGCACAGCCAAAAGAAGCACGATACCGATGTAAATTTTCTGCTGCTCGGTTTTCACACCGACCAATCCCAATCCATTCTCGAGACTGCTCATCAGCAATGCACCGAGGGCTGCGCCGATGATCGTGCCCGCACCACCGGAAAGCACCGTGCCACCGATGACGGCACCGGCAATCACGGTCAACTCGAGGTCACGTCCGACGGTTGGTGTCGCGGCGTTCAACCGTGCGGCTTGCACAGCGGCGGCGATGCCGGTTAGGAAACCCATCAGCATGAAGATGTAGACCATCATGCGTTTGACGTTGATGCCTGCGAGCAATGCCGCTTCGGGGTTGCCACCAATCGCGTAAATGTAACGACCAAATCGGGTGGCTCGAGTCATCCAGTTCAGGAAGCCGAGCACCGCGAGGGCGATCAAGACCGGCACCGGGATTCCAGCGGGCGTGGTCGTACCGGGGATCGGGTAGGAATTCATGACCATCACGAAACCGATGATGATGAACACGGTCACGGCGGCGACGAGGACTTCGGCCCACATCGGGCGCACCTCGAAGCCGTTGCGCATACGCCTCGAGCGTGAGGTCACAGCCTGCCAGATGACGTAAGCGGACAACGCGAGGCCGAAGACCCAGGTCCAGAGTGCGCCAATCGAGCCGTTGTTGCCACCACCAATGATTTGAAAGGTTTCGTTCAATGGCGAGAGCGTGAAGCCTGAAACGGCGAAGGTTCCGTTGCGAAAGACCATCATGCCTGCGAGTGTGACCACGAAGGCGGGCACGCCCCAGTAGGCGCTCATGTAACCGTTGAAGGCTCCGATGGCAACTCCGACGATGATGCCGACCATCAAGGCGATCACCCAGGGCCAACCTTGACCCATCGGTTGTAGCACCTGCAAGAGCGCCATGATCATGGCGGTAAAGCCGAGCACGCTGCCGACGGACAAATCGATCTGTCGGGCAACGATGACCAAGACCATGCCGCCGACCATGATGCCGACCACGGCGGTTTGAATAGAGAGGAACCAAAGGTTTCGCGGCGTGAGGAAAATGCCTTCACTCCAGATTTGAAAAAGAATCCAGACCCCCACCAACGCCACGATCAGCGTCAGCAGTTGAATATCAACCCCGAGGCTTTGTAGAAATGACCGGCGTATGACTGGGCGGTTCGTTTGTGTTTCCTGCTTTTCGACGCTTTGCATAAGAACCTCAAAAGGAAGGACAAAGGGGTGGGCTCGAGCCGCAGAGCCTCAGGTTTGTGTGCTCGAGTAAGAGTGGAAGTTCAAAGTAAAAGGAAAACGGTTTTGACTTCACAGATACCACTTTGAACTTTTTGCTGCTTTGTTCTAGAGAACGTGGGCGAACACGTTGGTACGCGCCCGCCCATGAGGTTGTTCAGAGTCTTACTTGCAGACAGCGACGTTTTTAACGCCAGCGCAGAGCACGTCTTTCTTGATCCATCCGGCATCAAGAACAACTTTCAGGTTGCGCTTGGTGATGCCGATTGGGGCGAGTAACGTGGCGTTCATGGCGACCTTCTTCGGCCCGTCTTTAAAGATTTTGCTGCCGGTGACTTTTTCGCCCATCTTGCCGCTGGTCAACTCGAGGGCGATCTCGGCTGCTTTTGCACCCAATGCGCGTGAGTCTTTCCAGACGGAAACGGTTTGTGTGCCCAAGGCGACGCGGTTCAGTGCGCCCAAGTCGCCGTCCTGACCGGAAACTGCGACCTTTGGACCGGCGAGCTTGACGGCGGTCAAGGCGGCGATTGCGCCACCGGCCATGCCGTCGTTGCTGCTCATGACGGCATCAACTTTGTTATTGAGTTTCGTCAAGATTTGTTCCATGTTCTTTTGTGCGTTTTCTGGCTTCCAGCCTTCGGTCGCTTGGATGGCGGCGACGACGATCTTGCCGGACTTGATGTTTGGCTCGAGGATTTCGCGTTGGCCACCGTAGACGAATTCGGCGTTTGCGTCGCCTGGGTCGCCCTTGATGAACACGAATTGACCGCGTGACTTGACCTTCAAGACTTCGCGGGCCATGATGCGACCGACTTCAACGTTGTCAAACGTCAAGTAGTAGGCGTATGGATCTTCGACGAGACGGTCGTAGGCAATGACTGGAATTTTGGCTGCTTTCGCGGCTTCCATTGCTGGTCCGATGGCATCCTTGTCTTGCGCCAGCAAGATGATCGCTTTTGCGCCCTTGGTGATCAATTGGTTGACATCGTTAACTTGCTTTTCAGCGCTGGATTGGGCATCGGTGCTGATGTAGCTGGCTCCGGCCTTCTCGAGTGCGCCTTTGATGGCGGCTTCGTCGGTCTTCCAGCGTTCTTCCTGGAAGTTGCTCCATGAAACGCCGACGACCACGCCGGATTGTGCGGTT
>JANOWZ010000017.1:0-4453 GCA_031418155.1 Deinococcales bacterium | reverse complement strand
TGCTCGAGCCGACCAGCGTTTCCGGCGATGCGAACACCCCGAGCGTGTCTGCGATCTGTGTTTGCGTGGCCTTCTGCGTTTCCGCATCGGTGATGCCGGTTTGAATCCCGGTCATTTCTTTCAGAATCTCTTTGATCGAATCGCCCGTGTTTTTAACTTGTACGCT
Organism: Deinococcales bacterium; assembly: GCA_031418155.1. Lineage (GTDB taxonomy): Bacteria > Deinococcota > Deinococci > Deinococcales > JAAFIG01 > JANOWZ01. The sequence continues at coordinate 4,287 of JANOWZ010000017.1, read as the reverse complement.
GCTGCGCGTGTTCAGCAGTCCGAATTGCTGATCGAAAATGTATCCGGCACTGATGCCGTAGGTGTATCCCTTGTCTTCGCGCAGGTTGCTCATCAGGCGGCTGGTGAACGTGCCCCCCAGAACGGTGCCGAGCGTGGTGTAACGCAGTGCGTCCGGGCTAGAGAGGCCAATCGCAGGCGTGAAGACGCGGATCATGGTTTGTGGTGAGTCTGGACGGTCTATGAAGATCAGTCGGGCCGCTTGGGTTGGCGGTGTCGGCACGTTCAGGTTGGGCAGTGCTTTGGGTGCGACCTTCCATGCGCCGATGGTTTTCTCGAGGATCGCTTTGAGTTGCGCGGCGCTTTGATCGCCCGCCGCGAAGATGCGCAGGTTCGCTGGGTTGATCGTTTCGACATACCGGTTTTTCACGTCGGCCAATGAAAGTTTTTTCGCTTGACTCGCCGCCAGGAAGCGTCCGAGCGGATGGTCTTTGCCGTAGTAAACGTTGTACGCCACCTCGAGCGATAGGCTGCGCGGGTTGTCGGAGAGCGATTCGCGGTCTTGGACCAGGCCGGATTGTTCGTTTTTGAATTCGTCCACATCCATCAACGGACTGGTGATCGCTTCGGTCAAGAGTTTCGTGGCTGGCTCGAGGTTGCGCGAAAGAGATTTGAGTGCGATCACGGTTTGGCGTGCGTCGTTGCTGGTCGTGATCTGTGCGCCGAGCGCCTGCACGTTGCGGTCGAAGTTCGCGGTTTTGCCACCACGGTCAAGCAGTGCCGTCAACAACTTCGTGCTGCCGAACGTGGTTTCACTGCCCGATCCTTGATTGGAAACAACATTGATGAAACTCATCGGAAATTTCCCGGCCTGCCAGTACGTGACCGGAATGCCGTTGGAAAGTTTGAACTCCGTGTTTTTCGGGAAGCCAAACGCGAGGTCTGCCATGTCGGTTGGGCGGGTGTCTCGAGCCTCCGGGCTGTCTTTGCCTTTGGGCAGCACGGTCATGATCAGTCGGTTGTTGCTCGGCATGAATTTTGTGCTGGTTTGCGTGATCGATTTCGGCGTGAATTTCGCGTAATCCGTCAGGCTTTTGAGGCTGTAATTCGGATCGTTGAAATAGTAACTGTCGGTGTTCATGCTGATGGCGCGGCTGACAATATCTTGCAGACCCGCAAGCTTGGCGCTTTCGTTGGCGGCGACGGCGGATTTCAATTCGGCAGCCGTAATGCCCTTCTGATTGAATGTCGCAATCACCGCATCAACTTTTTGCTCGAGGCTTTTCAAATCCACCTTATCGCCTGGAGTGGCCGTCAAATTCAGGGTGGACTCGAGGATTCCTCCCTGCACGTAAATGCTGATCTCATTGGCGATGCCTTGATCGACCAATGCTTCGTTCAGTCGGGTTTGCAAGACGGTTGTGGCGACATCGAGTTTGTTAAACGCATCGCTGCCTTGGGCTGGAATGCGCCAGACCATGTAGAGCTTCGGTTCGGAGACGCGATCCACGTAGGTCACGCGCTTGGTTCCGAGCGATGGCATGACAGGCACACTTTTGCGTGGAATGTCGTTCTTCCTCGAGAGGGACCCAAAGAGTTTTTCGATTTGCGGTTTGACTTCGCTCGATTTGAAATTTCCGGCGACCAGCAAGGAGATGTTGTTCGGCACGTAGTACGTGGCAAAGAACGCTTTGACATCCTCGACGCTTGCCGCATTCAAATCGGTGGGCGAACCAATCGTGCCGCGATGGTACGGGTGGGTACTCGGGTAGATCAGTTGATTGATCGCCTCTTCCGCCTCGCCGTAGGGCGTGTTCTCGACATTCTGGCGGCGTTCGTTCAACACCACACTGCGTTGCAAATCTAACTTTTTCTGGTCAATGTTTTCACCCAACGCCTCGAGCCTGTCCGCCTCGAGCCAGAGCATCGTGGGCAGGGCGCGGGCCGGTGCGCTCGAGTAGTACAAGGTCATGTCCGGTGCGGTGAAGGCGTTGTTGTCACCGCCATACGACTCGAGGGTTTTGTCGTACTCGCCCTGCGGCACGCGCTTGGTGCCCATGAACATCAGGTGCTCGAACAGGTGCGCGAAGCCGCTGCGTCGGTCCGGTTCGTCTTTCGATCCGACTTTGACCAGGAAATTCACGGTGACTTTGGGCGTGCTGCTGTCTTCGTGCAAAATCACGGTCATGCCGTTTTTCAGGGCGTACTTTTCTGTTTTCAACTCGAGCGCCATCGCATTCGAGAACAGCGCACTCGAGAACATCGCGCCGAGTGTGACCAATGACAGCAAGATCATTTTTCGCATGTGACCCACCTCCGTTTATCCGAGCTTTACGGTATCGTCGTGTTGCACTTTTGGCTGCGAGCCAATGAACACTTGCGCGTCGAACTCGAGCACGTGCGCGATGTTCCAGATCACGTTCGAGTACCAAACTTTTTTCTCGAAGGCATCGGTGTGTTTGCCATTGTGAATCACCCGAGCCCATTCCCCTGGTTGCAATGAAACCGTTGTGGGGTTGTTGCGTTCCGGCGTGCCAATGTTGCCCGAGTATTTGTACGTGACATTCAGGCTGTCGTTCGCAACCTCGAGCAGCAATCCGTCACGAATGGTTTTGGCTTGCAGTGCGGTTTGTCGTGAACGCCCTCGGGGTTTGGTCCATTGATCCAGTTGGTACAAACTGACGTTGTGCTCGAGCAGTTCATTTTCGTTCGGGATCGAGGCGATCTCGAAGGCACCGGCTGTCGCAATCGGTGCGCCTGTTTCCCAGGTGGTGGTGATGCATTGCAAGATGATTTTCACGTCATGCCTCGAGAAGAGCGGGTAAAAAGTTGAAAGATCAAAGTGAAACCTCTTTGATCTTTCAACTGGTTTTAATTGCGGAGCGGCTTGCCGGTTTTCAACGTGTGCGCGATGCGTTCCTGCGTTTTGCGTTTACCGGTCAATGTCAGGAATGCTTCACGCTCGAGGTCACGCAGGTAGTGCTCGCTGACGACGGTCGGGCGGTTCATCGTGCCGCCGCACAAAATCTTGGCGAGTTGCAACGCGAGTTCCGCATCGTATTCGGAGGCTTGTCTCGAGAGCACCAGCGCGTGAATACCAACCTTCAAATTCGCCATCGCACTTTCGCCCAATACGGTGATTTCTCGAGGTTGTGGTTGCACGTAGTCTACGGCCAGCTCAAGCACTTTGCGTTTCGCATCTGCGATCAAACGATCCCGATTCATGCTGATGCCGTCGCTGGCCCGCAAGTACCCGAGGTCTCGGGCCTCGAGTGCACTGGTGCTGGTTTTCGCCAGCGCGATTTGCTCGAAGGCTTTGCGCACGGCAGCGAAAGCGTCTTCTCCCGGCAAGAGTTGATCGGTGAAGCGGAACAGCATTTCGGTCGTGCCGCCTCCGGCTGGGATCAGGCCGACACCCATCTCGACCAGGCCCATGTACAACTCGCTGTGGGCTTGCACGTGATCGCAGTGCAATGGCACTTCGCAACCGCCGCCGAGCGACAATCCGAACGGTGCGGCAACCGTGGGGAACGGGCTGTAACGGAAGCTGGTCGCAAACTTTTGGAATTGCCGAATGCTCGAGTCGATCTCGTCAAACTCGCCATCTTGCGCCTGCATCAACAGGACCGCGAGGTTCGCACCTGCCGAGAAATTCTCGCCCTGATTGCCAATGATCAAGCCAGAAAAATGTTCCGGCACGGTTTTCATCGCGTATTGCGCCATGCGAACCATGTCTTCGCCCAATGCATTGGCTTTGCTGTGAAACTCGAGCAGGGCCACGCCGTCACCGATATCCACGAGGCTCGCTCCCGGCATGGTTTTCAAGATTTTCGTGGCATCGCGTTTGACATCTTTGAGCACGATCACGCCGTCTCGAGCGCTGCTGGCCCCATCCGCGTAGAACTTTGCGCCGCTCGCACGGTATTCAGCGAGGATTGCCGGAATGCCCAAGCCTCGGGCCTCGAGTTCTTTGCAGACTTGTTCAATGCCGAGCAGATCCACCACCTCAAACGGTCCGAGTTCCCAACCGAAGCCCCACTTCAGGGCGTTGTCCACCTCGCGGTAATCGTCGGCGATGGTTGGCACGTTGTCGGCGGCAAACCACAACAAATCGAAGGTCGTGCGCCGCATGAACTCGCCGTGGTTGCTCTCGAGTTTCAACAGTGCTTTCAAACGTTCGCCCGCCGTGGGTAACAGGCGAACCGGCTCGAGTTCGGCCAGCCTGACTTTTCCGTTGTTGGCGTATTCGAGTGTCTCGAGGTTGAGGGTCAGGATTTCGCTTTTGCCGTCTTTGCCTTTGATGCGTTTG
>JANOWZ010000016.1:0-9584 GCA_031418155.1 Deinococcales bacterium | reverse complement strand
TTTGGTGCAGCACTAATCAAGGCTACAACTGGTCGTACTACACGACCGCCGTCACTGGCAACACCGGGCTGTGGGAACCTGAATTCGCCGTTTTCGTTTCACCGGCACGCAGGTCAAACTCTACGGGGCCAAAGATCCGGGTCACGGCATTGCCACGATCTCGATTGATGGTGGCGCAGAAACGAATGTGGATTACTACGCCTCGAGCCGGACGGGACAGCAGGTGATGTTTGTTTCGCCGACGTTGACGCAAGGGGCGCACACGCTGAAACTGCGCGTGACGGGGACGAAGAATTCAGCCTCAAGCAACACCTACATTACCGTGGATCGTGCCGACGTGAATTGATCAACATTGCACTCGGGCGGTGGGAATGCCCATCGCTCGAGTGAAGTTTGAAAAGCCAGTGAACATTCCAGGCTCGAGGTTTGACAAAAGGCGACCACGCAAACGGTGGTCGCCTTTTTCGCTGAGCAGTCAAACCTTGGACAAGTGTGCGCTCGAGGTCTCAGTGCCTCATCACGCGAGATTCGATGCGCGGTTCACGACTGCTTTGGGGTTACTTCGCATAGATCGAATACGTCATCGGTGTCGCGCCCGACAGGTTGGCACTGGCTGGCCAGGTCGGGCTGTACGCATACTGGCCCCAGCGCACCTCGCCACCGTTCGTCGCGTAAATGCGTGCCGCTGGATCGTTGGACCAGATCGCCAACCAGTATGTCCCGCCGCTCGAGAGGGTCACGGGTTGTTTGAGCGCAAAGGCGTTCCAGCCGGTCGTTTTCGGGCTGACCTCACTGGATGAGGCGGGCAGTGCGCCGGGACGACCGCTCGAGTCGGCGTAGATTGCGGCTTGGTACTTGCCGCTGATCGCGCTGACCTGGGCTTGTAGCGTCGTCACGGTGCCCGCCGTTCGCGCTTGAAACCGGTTGGCGTTGATGTACGTGCCGCTGGCATCGGTGATGTAATCGGTGATGGGGCCGCTACTGTCGTTGCCGAGCAGTGGCGTGGCAGGTGGTGGCGGTGTTGGGTTGGGGACCGTGCCGCCCAATGTCACGACGATGCTTTTGGCGCTGTCGTGACGAATCTTCAGGATGCCGGTCTGCGCGTCAAACACCCAACCTTGGGCGTTCAGGTCGCTGCGTTTGGCGAGCGTCACGCCATCGGCGCTGACAGCCAATGGCGTGCTGACCAAGCGCAAGGTTTCGGTCGCGCCTGAATCAAACGTCGCGTACTGGATGCTTGTGGCGGCGTAGGTGATCCGGGTCAGCACGGAGGTGGATTTGACGAGGTGATTCTCTGCTTTGGGAGCCCATTCTGGGAACGCGCCCATCGCCAGCATGAAATGGCGCACGTAATCGCCGTGCCCGTCGGTGAACCAGAAAGGGCGGTTGTTGCGGAACTCCGCCGGACCTTCATTGACGCTGCCGTTGCTGCGTGCCATGTAGGTCGCCCAACTGAGCGACCGGTACGCCTTGTCTTTGGCCGTCGCGTCGCCCGGAGCGGCGGCATAGAGCGCATTGAGGGCACCGAAGCGCGAGGTGTGAGACGCCATTTTGAATTTGTAAATGTTCTGCTCGGAGATCACTCGAGCGCCGTACTGCAAGCCCGCCTCGCCCGAGTCCGTACCGCCGAAGTTGGTCTCGATCCAACCGAGAATTCCCGCCACCTTACTGCGCCATTGCGCGTCAGATTCGGGACGCTCGAGCAGGTAGCGTGCGGTTTGACCGGCGGCGTACTGGTTGAGGTTGGAAAACGGATCGCCTTGCACCGGGACATCCTCGAAGTACTGCGTCCAGCGGTTGTTGCTCAGCGGGTAAGTCTCGAGCCACGTCCAGGCCTTTTGTCGTGCGGCTTGGTAGGCGCTGACGTTGCCGAGGTTCAAGCGCACCAGTTCGTCGAACAATCGCACCTGCGGGATGACGTGCGCGGTGTATTCCTCCACGACCGCGCCGGTACGAGCATTGACCCGGTAAGGCCACGGCGATTGGTTGGCGCTGCCGGGACGGATTTTGGCGACCAGCACGTTGGCGCAGTTGATGGCGGCATCACGGTAGCGCGTATCACCGCTGACCTGCCAGATTCGCAAGTACCCGTGGTAGCCCAATTCCCCGATCTTGTCGGGCTCGAGCACATCCACGCCTTCGACGATGTTGTCGTTGCCATACGTCACCGAACCGGCGCGGGCGGTGGACCACGGCACGCCCGCCCAGGCGTACGTGCTGGGTGTGGTTCCAAACTCGAGTTGATGGTCCAAGAGCCGCGTGGCGAGGTTGATTACAGCGCGGTTGCCGGAGTAGGCGTAGAACAGCGCGGCGGACTCTGCCAGCATTGCGTTTTTGCCCGCCGGGTTGTTGGGCCAGCCGCTGCCCACAAAGGTGTCCGGGTCGTATTCGGAATGGAAAAACGTGACCTCTTTGGTCTGACCGGGTTCCTTGGGCATGCGGTTCAGCAAGAGGTCAAACGAGGACGTTGAAACGCGGTCGAAGGCTTTGTCGAGCGGCGTGACCCACGATGCCAGCTTGCCGCTGTCGTCCACGTAAACCTGGCGCGTGTCTAGCGTGGCGTTGGGAACGGGCTTTTGACCGCCCGGTGTGCTCGGCGGTGTGGGCGGTGTGGTGCTCGAGGCGACCAGATACGCAGAGACGGGCGAGTTGTTGTACCGCTGCCCGTTGGACCACGTGCCGGGCAACGCCGTCAGGTTCGTCTCCAGGCTCGTCCATGTTGCGCCGCCGCTGTTCAAGTCACGAAAGCGCAGGGAGCCGCTCGAGCCCAGGGGAGCCATCAGGGCGATCCAGTACCGTTCACCCGCCCTGATGCTGACGGACGCCAGCTTGACGCTGTTCCACGCGCCCGCCTGCGGTTGATCAAGGGCACCGCTCGAGAGCAGCGTGCCTGGCCCGGCGGGTCCATCGGTGTAGATGCCAGCGACGAGGCGTGCAGCGGTGTTCCCGGTGTCCACGTAGACGCGCAGTTCAGTGCTCGTACCGGCGGCGGTCGCGGTGGTCACGAAGGCTTCGGCGTTGCCGTTCGGGTTGGTGTCGCTTTCGTTACCGATGGTGGTCACGCCCAGCAGCACGGTGTTGGTTTCAGTGGCGGTGAGGGTGTTCGGTGCGGGTTGTTTCAGCGCCTGTTGCGGTGTTTCGTTTTGTCGGGGTGTTTCGGTGCAGGCGAACAGCGCGAATGTGACCGCGCCCGCCAGCGTCAATGCCGGATGCCGTTTCATGGGAGGACCTCCTCGAGTGGTGAAACTGTTTGGCCGGTCTGGGGGTGCGGCGAGCGATGTTGAACCGTCGATATTGAACCGTCGAGCGCAAAGACTACCGTGATGCCTCGTCACGGTATTGTTAAATTTTGTACAGGCCGTTGATGAAAACTTCGTGCGAGACTCAGGCGCATTCTCTCACTCGAGGTTGGCGTAGTGACAGCCCGAACCCGTGACCAACGCATTGGATCACGGCTCGAGAATTCAGACACGGACCAGAGGTTGAAGGACTCGAGGTCGGAGCCCTCAGCGAATCTGCACCGGCTTGCTGCCCTTTTCGAACGCATACTCGAGTCGCATCACCAGGTCCTGCGGGTCATTGCCAAACTTCCGTCCGAACAGGTTCAGTCCGCCGACGTGTCGCGCATCTGCTTTGACCTCGAGCCGGACCGCGACGTGGTTGCTGCCCTCGAGTTTGAGGTCGGCGAGCCGCACCTCGGAGAGTTTTTCGCCATTCACGAAGGCCCCGTCTTCTGCGACGCGAAAGCGTTTGAGCAGGCCGTGCATGCTCTGATCGAGTTGCCACCAGTCGGGTGTCATGCGGGCGCGAACGCCGCCGAAATCGCCGGGGCTGGTCCACGTGCCGATCTCGAGTCCGTTCAGGCTCAGGGTGATGTCCGAGGTCCAGTCCGGGTCGTACTGTGGGGCCTCGGAGCAGATGATTTTCGCCTCGCTCGCCAGCCCGCACGTGGCCTGCGCCTCGAAGTGCCGGCAGTTGCCAATCGGCATCGAGATTTCCACGACATCGTTGCTTTACCGCAAGGCACGGAGGTCAGCACCTCTTGGTCGAACCACCCGCCCCGCCATGACGACATCTGAGCGGATATCGCCGCCCGAGAAGTATTCGCGCCGATCCTCACCGCTGCAATTGATCCTGCTCAAGCCCACCTTGAGGTGCGGCCCTCACGGATGGAGTTGCCATGGCACCGACGAAATCCCCCGAGACGGCGAACCAATGGTTTCACGCCTCAGGATTCATTTCGCTGGCCTTCAAGAAAAGCATCTGAAGCACAGGTGTTCATCGAAGCTCGAACATGGCACACCGAGTGACCCTTACACTCGAGGGAATGCCTTCAAATCGCGCCCGACGCCCCAGCCGCCCCGCGACCCGATGGCGGCTCGTGTTGCTCGGATCGGCGCGGTTCGAGCGGGACGGGACGCCACTCGAAGCGCTCGAACGGCGCTCGGCGGCATTGCTGGCGTTCCTCGCGCTTGAAGGGCAGACGCGCAGGTCGAAACTGGCGGGCCTGCTCTGGCCGGAGTCCAACGAGGACGCGGCGCGGGCCAACCTGCGGCAGCGCCTGAAACGCTTGCGCGAACTTTTGGGGACGGAACTGGTCGTGTCTCAGGAGACGCTCAGCCTGCACCCCGATCTGGAGGTGGACGCGGTCAAGCTCGAATCGCTCGCCTTCACCGGCCAGTACGAGGCGGCGCTCCAACTCGAGGGCACTCTGCTTTCCGGGCACGATTACGACGATTGCCCGGACCTTGAGGCGTGGGTGTTTGCCGCGCACGAGCGTCTCGAGAACGCGAGGCGCGAGGCGCTGACGGTCCTGTGCGAACGGGCCGAACGCGAGGGCGAGTACGCCCGTGCCCTCGGTTTCGCGGAACGCCTGATCCGGGCCGACCCGATCTCCGAGGAGGCGCACCGTCGCGCAATGCGGTTGCATTTCCTGTCGGGTGATCGCTCCGCCGCGATGGGTGCCTTCGAGCGTTGCCGCGATGTCCTGGCCCGCGAACTCGGGCTCGAGCCGCTGCCAGAAACCCTCGAACTTTCAACCTTGATCGTGCGCGGATCTCACCTTCCCAATCCGTCCGTGCCGATCCGCCCGAACATCCCGGTCAGCGTCCTGCGCCCACCCGTGTTGGCGGGCCGCGAAGGTGAGTGGGCACGGCTCGAGGCGGCCTGGGAGGCCCGTCAGGTCGTGTTCATCGGTGGGCCGCCCGGCTGCGGCAAGACGCGGCTGATGCTGGATTTCGCCGCCAGCAAAGGTGCGATCTCCCCGCTCGAGGGTCGGCCCGGTGACGATGGCGTGCCGTACTCGACGCACGCACGTAGCCTGAAACGGTTTCTGAGGGCAAGACCCGAAGTGCCCCACACGCTCGAGCCGTGGGTTCGCCGCGAACTCTCACGGCTCGTGCCGGAACTCGAGACGGAAGCCGCACCACCCATCCGCGACGGGTCAGAGAAACTGCGCTTTTTTCAGGCCATCGCGCGGCTGACCCGGATCTTCGCGGGCCACGGCATCGCCAGCATCGCGCTGGACGACCTGCAATTCATGGACGCGGGCAGCTTCGAGATCGGTGCGTTCATCACCGCCCGCTCGCTCGAGGACGCGGCACATGGTGGCTGGCCGCGCAGCCTGAACGCCTTTCGCGGCGGCGAATTGCCGCCCGAGATGGAGGCCCGCATGAGCGAACTGGTCGAATCCGGGGCGGCGATCCTGATCGAACTCGAGCCTCTGGGCGCGGAGGCGGTCGGTGTCATGCTGGAGGGCATCCAGGTCGCCAACCTCGAGCGGCTCGCACCCGCAATGCTGCGCTACACGGGTGGCAATCCCTTGTTCATTGTCGAAACCGTCAAGCACCTGATCGAGACCCAGCAACTCGAACGGGCCAACCTCGAGGGGACGCTGCCGATGCGTTTGTCGCTGCCCGGCAAGGTCGGGCCGCTGATCCGCCGTCGCTTGGAGCGCCTGATGCCCGGAGCGTTGCGGTTGGCGCAGGCGGCGGCGGTCGCCGGACCTGACTTCAATCTGGAACTGGGTGCGCGGGTGCTGGGGACGGACGCGCTCGAACTGACACCGGCCATCACCGAACTCGAGGGCGCACAGGTCATGTGCGGCGACGCCTTCGCGCACGACCTGATCCAGGCGGCGACGCTCGAGGGCGTGCCGCAGACGATCAGGGCGCTCCTGCACAAACGGATCGCGGAACACCTCGAGATCACCCACGCCGCGCCCTCGCGGGTCGCACACCACTGGCTCGAGGGCGGCGATCAGCAACGCGCCGTGCCGCACCTGCACGCTGCCGCCCTCGCCTTGGCCGCCGCGTACCGCTTCGAGGAGGCCATCGCCTTCAACCTGCGTGCCGCCGACCTGCTCGAGGCGGACGGGCAGCAAGAACTGGCCTTCGAGCGCGTGGCCGCCTCGCAGGCCTGGGCGCAGACGATGGGTTCGTCTGCGCAGACCGAATCCCTGCTCGCCCGCCTCGAGCGCATGGCCCTGACGCCCGTGCAGCGCGGTTACGCACAACTCGGGCGGGCCAACGTCCTGTTCGACGCGGGCGACGTTCTCGGGGCCGAGCGGATCGTTCAGGGTGCGCGTGAACAGGTGCGATCCTCAGCGGACCTGGCGCTGCGCGGCGAGTTGAGCGCCCTGCTGGGCGTGATCCTCTGGGCGCAGGGTCATTACGAGAAGTGCGCTCCACTGTTCGAGGAGGCCGTTGAACTCAACGAGCAACGCGGGGACCTCGTGAATGTCACGATCAACCTGACCAACCTCGCGGCGCTTCAGTCCACGCTGTTGCGACACCAGCAATCCATCGCGTCGTTCCAGCGTGCCCTCAAGACGCTCGAGACCAAGGACGATCTGGTGGTGCGAACGGGTTTGCTCACCAACCTGGGAATGACCCAAATGCAGATGGGCCAAGGGCGCACCGCCAGAGAGACGCTGCTGCAAGCCAGAACACTCCTGGATCAAATGCCGGACGTTCTGGAACGCCGCTTGAATTGCCTCTACCAGTTAGGCACCTGCGGTCTACAGCTTGAGGATTACCGGGAAGCGACCCAGCACAGCCAGCAGGTCCTCGAACTGGCCCCTGCGCTGGACGTCCACGTTCGGCCAAGTGCCCTGCGGAACCTGGCCCTGATCGCGCTGGCTCTCGGTCGTGAAGACGAGGCGGAGGTCTGGCTCGAACACGCCATGGGCTTTGGCAATCCGCGACCCGACGCTCGGGTCTCAATGCTGATCGTCCAGGGGTTGATCGCCTCCCGTCGTGGCCTGGATGCTCTCGGGTGGTTTGATGCCGCCCGCGACCTGAAGATCGCACATCCGGTCGCCGGAATCGTGCTGCGACTCTGGCACGCCTCGGCGCTGCCCGCCACAACAGCCCTGAAGCTGTCCAGCGAAGCCCTCGAGATGACCCGGCAATCCGAGTTGTTCGGCACACAGGTCATGGCGCACGCACGCTGCGCTCAGGCGCTCCTGCGACTCGGTGAATCCGGGGCGCTCGAACACACCGCCAACGCCGTGCGTTTGCTCGAGGATCACGACGCGCTGCCGCTCGGGTTTCACCGTGCCGAAGTGCTGATCACCCACCACCGTGCGCTCGAGGCCAGGCGAGACCCCGATGCCCGCGCCGCCCTTGAACGCGCCCTGGATTGGCTGCTCGAGGCCGCCGACCGGCGCGTGCCAGCCGAGTACCGCGAGTCGTTCCTGACGCGCAACCCGGTCAACGCCGCAATTCTCGAGGCGGTCCGAGCAGCGAAGCTCACCGGCTGATCCATGGGGGCCGTTTCTGGATCGCTTCACCCAATCGGCATCCACAGGCAAACCCGAGACGGCAGCGGGTCAGGAATTCCCCTCATCCGGGACTCGAGACAGTCCTAAGTGATGCTCACAAAGCGTAAGTATGCCGTCCAGTACGGCATTCGCACCGTCACGCCGGTGTCACGTCGTTCTGGATAACCTCTGTTGAGCTTCAGAGGAGGTTGGAACAAACACATTGGCCCGCAGCGATTCAAAGTGACATTTCCTGGCCCGGTCACGGCCGAAATCCCGAGGACCTGTCGGAAGACAAGCTCGGGCGGTTCTTGAAGACCACACCGGTTTGTGCGGGTGCTTGCGAATCAACATTTGCGAATCAACCTCGTTTGTGAATCAACCTCAGAGTGCCAGGAGGCCCCGCGTGATCCTGCGAGCGCAGATCTTTGTCGTCCGCATCTGGTTCGAATCCGCCCCGAGTGCCCCGACGTGGCGGGCCAGCGTCACAAACGCCAACACGCAAGAACGCCGATTCTTCTCGAGTGCTGAACGTCTGACCGCGTTCCTGATGGGGGCATCAATCGAACCTGAACCCTCTCAGAACGCCCCAAAGACATCGACCGGCCTGGAGGACGCATGAAAAAACAATGGCTCGGTCTGCTCACGGCATTCGCACTGACCGCGTGCCCTACGGCGGGACAGATCACGGCGGGACAGACCGCACCGGGACAGACTGCACCGTCGGCAACAGCCGGGACCATCAGCGGCAACGTCACGGTTCCGAGCGGCACGGATGTGAAAGACACCATCGTGATCGCCTGCTTTCTGCTGGGGACGGAAGCTTGCGATGAGCAAAAATCGGGCGGCACCCTGATCGCGCAATCCGGCTCGAGCGCCGCGTACAGCATCCCAAACTTGACGGCGGGCGAGTACGTTGTGCTGGCGGTGAAGGTCACATTGGACGCCAAGCGCGAGATCAAATCAATCGATTACCTCGGAGGGTACGGCTCGGACAGGACGAGGGTCAGGCCGCCCGCGTCGGGCATTGACGTTCAACTCCGGGCCACGCCCACCACCCAATTGGGCGCACCCGGCACGGGCACACCCAGCACGGGTCCAGCGCCAGCCGGACAGGTCGGCACCGATGTGGTCGGAAGTTGGAACGGTCGCGCCAGCGGGACCGACCTCTACAGCATCAAGGCCGATGGTACGTACTCGAGAACGCTGATTGACACCACCGGCTGCTACCGCATCGAGCGGCGCGAGGCCGGGAACGCGATCACGTCCGGGAACCAGATCGATTTTTACCCGACCAGCAATTTCACCAAAATGATCGCCTGCGGAAGCTACTCAGAGGATCGCTCGCCCGCGCCGAACACCTCGTTCACGTACCGTTTCGAAACCGATCCGGTCAATGCCAACACATACCTGTTTCTCAGACCCGCCAGCGGCACGGAGTTGCAATACCTCAAGGAATGACACGTCTCGAGGTTGATGGAAATCTCAGACACTTGATTCATCGCCCTCACGCTCGAGTCCGTTCGATCTTCGCACCCACGACGAGGGAAATCGACGGTCACGATGCTGAAGACCATTCTCATGCGGGAGGGAACATGAACAAATCGATCCTCGCACCGCTGAGCGCCACGGTGCTCAGCCTGACACTGGTGGCGTGTCCGCCTTCAGGTGTGCCCAAACCGATGGCGGAGCCGCAACCGACCTCGGTGGGTACACCCACGGGAACAGTGGTCACGGACAGCATTGGCCCGGCGGGAGGGGTGATCTCGAGCGCGGACGGAAGCCTGAGCCTCAGCGTCCCGGCGGGCGCAGTCTCGGCGGA
>JANOWZ010000015.1:0-1825 GCA_031418155.1 Deinococcales bacterium | reverse complement strand
GCGTGCCCAGAGATCAGGCCGAAACAGTTCAATCGCACACGGACCATCGTAGCCAATCGCTTTGAGCCTCGAGCAAATCTCGAAAATAGGCGCGATGCCATGCCCCGGTAAGGCACGCATCGAATCGACGTAAGCTTCTCGGGCGGTGTCTTCCACATCATCGACGTGAAAGCCATAAATCATGCTTGGATCGAGGGCATCGATTTCCTCGAGCCGTCCGCCACCAATCGCAAAGTGCGCAATGTCAAAAACCAAGCCGACATTATCGCACCCTGTCCGTTCAATGATTTCCTGTGCACCCCGAGGCGTTCGCACGCTGTACCAACTGCTGCCAAGAAATTCAAATGCCAGTTTGATACCGTGCGCTTTGGCCTCGCTCGAGAGTTCACGCAGCACGCGCACGTGTTCGTCCACGATGGTTTGCCACGGGGTTTGCAATTCCGGTTTGCTGCTGGGAATCACGGCAATCGCGGGGCTGCCGATGACCGTGGCAATCTGACAGAGTTCTTTGCACAGCTCGAGCAGCATTGGGAATTCCGCGCCGCGAAACCCAATGGCTTCAATCGAGTTGAGCGTCATCGGCTTGATTTGATGCGTCTCAAAAAGCGCTTTCAAATCGGCTGGCGTTTGCGTCTCGAGGTACACATCCAACTTCTCAGTCCAAATCTCGAGCGCACTGTACCCAGCCTGCGCCGCGTTGCGAATGTCATCCTCGAGACTGGCCTTGATGGTGGTAGCGCCATGAAATGCGATTTGCATCGTCTCACGTCAGGCACAACCTAACACTGGCACACGGGCGAGATCGGAGAGTTCACAAGCATTCTCACCGACCTCGAGTAACATGGTTCATCCAAAGATTCACCCGGAGGAACACATGCGAATCCCCTCGAGACGCACCCTGACCATCCTCGCCATAAGCCTCGCAATACTGGCCGCCACACCGAGCGTGCTGGCCTTCTGCGGCTTCTACGTTGCCAAGGCCGATGGCAAACTCAGCAACAAAACTTCGCAAATCATCATTGCCAGGGACGGCAACCGCACGAACATCACGATGACATCCGATTTTCAAGGCAATTTCAAAGATTTCGCCATGGTCGTACCCGTGCCAAGTATCCTCAAAAGAGACCAGATTCGCGTGGTCGATGCCAACACCGTCAGCAAACTCGATGCTTACAGCGTGCCGAGGCTGGTTGAATACTTCGATGAGGACCCGTGCGCCCAACCGATGCTCGAGGATAGCGCCATCAGGCCATCATCGGTAGCAGCACCAAGTGGTGCAGTCGAACGCGACAAGGCGCTCGGTGTGACCGTCGAAGCGCAATACACCGTCGGCGAGTACGACATCGTGATCCTCTCCGCCACGCAATCCGACGGGCTCGAGACGTGGCTGCGCGAAAACAATTACAAGATTCCAACCGGTGCTCGGGCCGCTCTCGAGCCGTACATCACGGGCGGCATGAAATTTTTCGTCGCCAAAGTCAACCTCGAGAATTTCGCGAAAACTGGATTCGCGCTCCTTCGTCCATTGCAGATGAGTTTTGAAACACCGATGTTCATGCTGCCGTTGCGCTTGGGCATGTTGAACGCCGTCGGCGATCAAGACTTGGTCGTCTACGCGCTGACCCGCAAAGGCCGGGTCGAAACCGTCAATTATCCGAACGTCAACGTACCCAGCGATGCCGAGGTGCCGCTGTTCGTCAAAAACGAATTTGGCAAGATGTACGCGGCACTCTTCAAACGTGCTTACGAACGCGAGAACAAAAAAGCAAGTTTTCTCGAGTACGCCTGGAACACCGCGAGTTGCGATCCATGCAGCAGCGATCCG
>JANOWZ010000014.1:0-2375 GCA_031418155.1 Deinococcales bacterium | reverse complement strand
GCCGTGCCATCCGCCAAGCCGATGCTGGCGCTCTGCACTGTGGTCGGCAGCTTGTAATCGCGCTCCATGCGGTAAATGTACCCGGTGAAATCCGATTCCTTATCAAAACGCAAGCCCTTTTCGCTGGCGTAAGCCGTCATCCAGTCGAGAAGCTGCACCCATTGGTTGTAAAACTTCGAATCGTCAACATGAGCCATGCCCTCAATCTATCGCATCTCGAGCGAAAATTCACGAAGGGTCACGGGTCACGGGTCTCGAGTCACGGGTCAGATCGCCGAGGTCGGTATCGTCTCGAGCGTAGAATAGTGATGTGCCGCATCATTTTATCCTCAACCCCGCAGCCGGAGGCGGTCGAGCCGGTCGCGCCCTGCCCGAATTGAGGTCTGCGCTCAAGCAATCCAAGCTCGAGCATGTGATTCACCTGACCGAACGCGCCGGTCAAGCCTATGAAATTGCCCGAGGATTGCCCGCCAATGAACCCGTGATTGCCGCCGGAGGTGACGGTACGCAACACGAAATCGTCGGAGCCTTGCTCGAGGGTCGAGCCGCCAGCGAACGACCCCTCGGCATCATTCCGCTCGGTACTGGCGATGATTTTGCTCGAGGTTTCGGCCTGCCGATTGGCAATCTTCGTGCCGCGCTCGAGGTGATCGTGCAGGGCAAACTCGAAACGATTGACGCGGGACGTTTGAACGGTGTGCCATTCATCAACGGTATCGGCAGCGGTTTCGATGCGCAATGTGCTCGAGCCGTCCTGGTTGCACCAAGATTCTTGCCCGGATCGCTGCGTTACCTTTGGGCCATCGTTTCTGAACTGACCCGCCTCGAGCCGCGCCCCGCCCGAGTCGAGATCGATGGTCAAACCGTTCACGATCACTCGGCATTGCTGGTTTCAATCATGAACCTGACCAGTTACGGCGGTGGTCTGCAAATCGCCCCGAATGCCAGCCCGACCGATGGATTGCTCGAGGTCGTGGTTGGTGGGCATTTCTCAAAACTTGACACGCTGGGAATCTTGCCGAAATTACAGAAAGGCACGCACATCCATCACCCAGAAGTTCAAGTCTTCCGGGGTCGAACCGTGCGTGTCGAATGGTTCGACTTGACCGCAGCGCACATTGACGGTGAGCTCCTCGAACCGACACGCACGCTTGGGGCCAGCATCGTGCCGAAAGCCTTGCGGGTTTTTAAGAACGAGAGGAAAGGTTAAAGAGAAAAGAGGCGATCCCGCCCGTCAGCGCCGCAAGCCCGTCAGCGATCCTGCCCGCAAGGTGCATGGTTAGGATCAAGAAGGTGCTGCTGTAGCGGCAAGAAGGTGCGTCTTGGGATCAAGAAGCGATCCCGCCCGTCAGGTGCGTCTTGGGATCAAGAAGCGATCCCGCCCGTCAGGTGCGTCTTGGGATCAAGAAGAAAGTAAAACCTCGAGTACAACCGATTTTGACCTTACTTTGATCTTTCAGCTTTTCTCGTCTTTGACTTGTTTTACAACGGAACAGCGAACGCTTCGCGGCCCCGGTAAAAATTCGTGCTCGAGAATCCAACCTGCTTCAACGTCGCTCGAGCGTCCTCAAACTTCCAGGCGACCTCTGATGGTTTGTGTGCGTCCGAACCGGTCACGACAGGAATTCCCCGCTCGAGGGCGGCGCTTAAAATGCTCGGGCTTGGGTAGGCTTCAGCAATCGGTTTGCGATACCCAGCGGTGTTGTAATCGAGCGCCAAACCCGCAGCCGCTATTGCATCTAACGCGGGCAAAGCAAGCTCGAGCATGTTCGGCAAGACGTGACCAAATTTCTTCGGTAAATCCAAATGCCCAATCGCATCGAACAAACCCGATTGCGCCGCAGCAACGATCAACTTGTAATACTCGGCATAGACTGCCTCGAGATCACGCCGGTCGTACTCGGCGACAAACGCAGGATTGTCGAAACCCCACGCGCCAATGAAATGCACGCTGCCGATCACGTAATCCCAATCGTGCGCCTCGAGCACTTTCTGCACTGAGCCTTCAGTTCCGGGATGAAAGTCCGCCTCGAGCCCGACACGCACCTCGAGCTTCCCAGTCATCGCCTCACGCGCTTCAGCGACCATCTCGAGGTACTGCGGTAACTCGGATTCACGCATGCGAAAATTCGCATCAAACCAGGCGGGCATCGGGTTGTGATCGGTCACGCAAATGCCCTGCAAACCCCGCTCGAGCGCGGCCCGCGCGTACTCGAGCGGAGAACCTTCGGCGTGCTGGCAGAGTGGCGTGTGCATGTGCGAATCAAACATGCATCGAGTTTACGTCATGCCTCACTTACTCGCCCATCGTTGACCAACCAGCGCCGTGTACTGATCGTCTCGAGCAATCGCCGGTCATGCGAGGCGAACAGAAC
>JANOWZ010000013.1:0-3103 GCA_031418155.1 Deinococcales bacterium | reverse complement strand
CGCGTCAATGCGCTCGAGCAAATCGTGATCCCAGGGATTCAAGAACAAATCAAATACATCACCGACACGCTCGATCAACGGGCGCTCGAGGAAGTCACGACCTTGAAACGGATCAAAGCAAAAATTGATCTGGACAAGGCGACGGCCAAAGGGACGATCTCGGCAGCGAACGAGATTGGTGCAGGGTTGTAAGGAAGAAGAGATTTGCGTTCAAGCCCCGGTCCTCGAGATCGGGGTTTTTGCTATTTATACGACGTTCAAGTTGACTTTGGGACAGGTTCCTTTCCCGCAAACAAAGTTCGTTGCCATTTTGTTGTCGGTTGTGGATTACCTGTGTGATACGCCTCGAAAATGGTCTTGTCCGCTTCCCAAGCGTAACGATGTGGACCCATGACATCAGTGATGAAATGGACTTCGGCTTCACTCCAGTACAATCGAGAAAGCAAATCCTCAAATTTGCTGAGCCATTCAGGAATATCACCAAACTCAATCCCATTAATGCTCGAACCAAAGTGAATGACAGGACTGCGAAAGACAACGGACCAATTCTCGAGATTGGAAACGGTGAACATATCTCGAGCTAAAAATGGATAGTCATCTTCTTCTGATAGCCTGCCAATTTCCTGAGCATTACGCTCAAAAAGTGGAAACGAATTTTCCCAAGCCCGATGCGGGCCGAGGATAAACCCAAAGATCAGCGTTTCGTGAGCCATAGATCCAAGAATATCAGGATTGCAATTAAACTCGGGTCTCGAGATCGGGGTTTTTTGCCTTCAAGCTGGGCCCATCAAAACTATTCTTGAGGATGAACGATGCAGTGAAAATGGACATTTGACAGGTTGGATCATGTTATCTTAATGAATAAAATCTATTATGTACTCAGCAGAATTCCATCTTTTTATGTCAGGATCAATATTATGGCTGCTCAAACTGTGGGAGTAAAACCAACAATACTGAAATGGGCGCGTGAGTCGCTTGGGTATTCTATTGGTGAGGTAGCCGAACGTTTAAACCGCGACCCAGAAGAGGTCCGGGGCTGGGAGGCTGGAGAGGGTGCGCCAACCTATGCACAGTTGGAAAGATTAGCTTACGAATTGTACAAACGCCCTTTGGCTATTTTTTTCTTTCCAGAACCTCCTATAGAGCCAGAACCTCAGCGTGAATTTCGTACCCTACCCGCTACTGATCTCGACAGTCTTCATCCAGATACTCGGTATCAGATTCGGATTGCCCTTTCGCTTCAAGAGTCTTTACGGGAATTAAACGGAAATAGAAATCCAAGCGATAAATGTATTTTCCGTGACATCAAACTTTCTTTTCAAAATGATGTAGCTGAACAGGCCGCGCAAGTCCGCAATTACCTACAGGTGGATATGGGTATGCAGATCGCTTGGCGTGACGAAGATGAAGCTTTAAAGTCGTGGAGGTCTGCAATTGAAGAGGTAGGTATTTTTGTTTTTAAAAATACCTTTAAACAGAAAAGTATTTCTGGTTTTTGTCTATTGGATGACGAGTTTCCTATCATCTATTTAAATAACAGCACGGCCAAAAATCGTCAGATTTTTAGCTTGATGCACGAACTCGCTCACGTCTTGTTGCAGGTGAGTGGAATTTCAAAATTTGATAGTGATTATATTGATAAATTAGGAAAAAAAGAACAGCAAATAGAAAAGTTTTGCAATCTATTTGCTGCTGAAATCCTTATTCCTATTGATGACTTCCGAGAGCAAATTGAACACATCTCCGAAGTTACAGACTCGGCAGTTCAAAAAATAGCAAAACGGTACTGTGTAAGCCGTGAATCAGTTCTGAGGCGTTTTCTAGACTTGAGTTTGGTTACTCTTGCATACTATCTACGTAAGTCAAGTGAGTGGAACGCGCAGTATGACAGTGGTAAATCCCCACCAGGTGGTGACTATTACGCTACTCAAGCCAGTTACTTAGGCGAAAAATACTTAAGATCTGTGTTTGAAAAATATTACCAAGGTAGATTGAATTTGAATCAAGTCTCCGAATACCTTGGTGTTAAGGTGAAAAGCATCCCTGGATTAGAGGCCATCATCTCTCGAAAAGGGATTTTGGCGTGATTTATGTTTTTGATACGAACATATTTAAAGTTCTTTCCCATTACTACCCTGGTACATTTGCTTCATTTTGGAAAAACTTGGATCAAATGGTAGACGATGGATTCATAATTTCAGCGAAAGAAGTTTTTGGCGAAGTTGACTCAAAAGGCAATGCGCAATTCGTTGTTGACTGGGCAAGAAAGCAAAAACATATTTTTCTAACACCTGGTGCTGCGGAGTTAACGTTTGTCGGTCAGATTTTTGCGATACCGCATTTTCAAACTCTTGTCAGTCCGCAGGCTTTACTCCGTGGCACACCAGTTGCAGATCCATTTGTAATCGCATTGGGTAAAACCAAGGCAGCTACAGTGGTAACTCAAGAAAAATTCAAACCTAATGCGGCGAAAATACCAAACATCTGTAAGCATTTTGGTATTGACTGTATAGATGCTGAAACTTTCCTGGCTCAGCAGGCTTGGGTATTTTAGTCTCCCTCACGCGAACGCATCCAACGCCTCGAGCAGCACCTTCGCGTGCCCGTCTGGTTTCAACCCGTTCTCGAGCTTGGATTTCTGGCGCACCCTCGAGAACAGAATCTTGCTCACCTCGAGCTTGGGCTTGGTTGGTCGCACGGATAGAATGAATCATGGCAATCCAGCAACCGAGCCTGTTCATCCCAACGGCAAACCTTCCCCTTGCCGATGAACTCGAATCGTACCGAACAGGCCGTGACACCACGCCCCGATTCTTTCAAGGCGATTCACTCGAGGTGTTGCAACAAATGCCGAACGCTTTCGTGGATTGCTGCGTGACCAGCCCACCGTACTGGGGCCACCGTGAGTATGACTCGTTGGGCATTGGGCTTGAAGTGGATTACCAAGATTACGTGCGCAACCTGGTTGCGGTGCTGCTCGAGGTCAAACGGGTGCTGAAACCCACGGGTTCGTTGTGGTTGAACCTGGGTGACACGTACTTGGACAAGAACCTGATGGGAATGCCGTGGCGTGTGGCGTTCGCGTTGATGGATGCCGGATTCA
>JANOWZ010000012.1:0-4584 GCA_031418155.1 Deinococcales bacterium | reverse complement strand
GTAACGACGCACGCCATGCTCGAGGTACAAGTCATTCGGCACGGCGTAACGAAAGGCGCGTTCCGGCATGGTCTGGTGAAACGCCGTGTCAAACACCGCCACATGCTCGAGGTTCGGGAACGATGCCATCGCGCCACGAATCCCCAACACATTCGCCGGATTGTGCAACGGCGCGAGCGGCACGCACGCCTCGATCCCCGCCAGCACCTCCGGCGTGATGCGCACCGAGCGCTTGAAGCGCTCCCCGCCATGCACCACGCGATGCCCGACACTGGAGACATCAGACAGCCCTCGGGCCTCGAGCGCGGCCAAGACACCCTGCAACGCCGCCTCGTGCCCTTGCGCCTCGAGTTTGGTCACGGTCTTCTCGGCATCACGCACACTCAGGCTAGGTTCCGGCTCGAACAGGCGTTCCGCCAGACCCGAAAGCCGCGTCAGGCGCGAAACAGGATCGATCAACGCAAATTTCAGGGATGAACTGCCGCAATTCAGGACCAGAACAGACATGGACCACAATACCCAGAAACCCACGGCGGCGGCAGACAATTGCACCTCGAGTCAGACGTAAAATCAGGTATGGATTACCCGTATGAATTACATCGTGTACCCGGATCGCAAGCATTGGAAAAATTCTACGAATTGCGCAAACGCAAAGATGGAATTCCTGTGATTCTCGGAAACCAGGAAGCCTTTGAGCGAACCCTGCAAATCATGCAAAGAAACTCGACTCGGACGATAGAAGAATTACTCGAGTTATCGACCAAAATAACTGCAAAAGCTTGGTTGAAAAAGGAAAGGAGAGAAGACCCAGAAGCTTACGAGATTGAGCAAGAACCCTGGCCTGAAGATGGCAATTACGCGAGCAACAGTCTCCACGCCTATGTCGATCTCTCGACCAAAATGCCGTACCCAGAGGTGCTGCTCTCAATCATTCCAACCTCCGAATCTTGGATGGTTCCGTGCTTTCTCCGAGTCAACATTGGAAGCAGTTATCCAAAAGCAGAGGAGCACAGTGCAATGTTCAGATATTGGGCTGAAAAACATTCAGCAAACATCGCCTGCGTCGCTGGGGACGTAATCGAATGCACTGTTGAAAACCCGCCAACAACAAAAAGGAAAGCTCTCGAGCTTGCCCGTGAACAATTCGTTTACTGCCCTGACATTGTGTATCAGGGTACTGGTTCTCTCGAAATGCTGGCAGCGACGCTTTTAAATGCTTCAACTTGGTCTTTCTGGTGGGATTGAACCTCCAAAATCACCTCGAATCTTCACCACCCTCCTACCCCGTGCTCGAGTTCCACCTCAATGTCCAACTCGATCACCGTCCATTTCTTCTCGAGCACTTTTCGCGCCCGATCACCATGAACCTCGAGCGGTTGCGGTTTCGCGGCTTCCGGGTCGGATTTCTTGAAGACCTTGAGCCTGATGTGTCAACCTCGGATGATCCGAGTGCCTGGGTGCACACGGGCCAGGTTTACGAACGCCTCGCGCTCGAGATGACTTCGCTCAATGTCAAATCGGCATTTCTGCATCAACCCATCGAAGTCGCCGAAGTTTGCGGGCGGTTTCAGAGCGCCCTCAAACTCGGAACGGCGCTGCCGCAGTTGCTGGTGCGTTTCGGGTACGCCAACGCCATGCCACGCTCTTTACACCGCCCGGTGAGCGAGGTTCTTGAGTGATCTCAGAAGCGATTCAAAAGATATGGGCTCGAGCAACAATTCGTTTCATTCAGAACAACTGGTAACTCGATGGTAACGATCACCCCATATGCTGCACTCTCGAAGCTTCGATTCTCAAGTTCCCCAATACACGACTCTAGGAGGCCAACCATGAATACAGCCATTGGATTGTTCGACACCAACCACGACGCTGAACGCGCCATGCAGATGCTCGAGCGTGAAGGTTTTGAGGCGAAAAACATTTCTGTCACCGTGCGCAAAACGAAAGTGGACACAACCGAATCCAGCGACACGATGGCGGGCGAGGGCCTGCGAACTGGAACCCTGACCGGTATGGTTGCCGGTGGCCTGATGGGGCTGTTGGTGGGCGCAGGATTGCTCATCGTTCCCGGTATCGGGCCGGTGCTGGCCATAGGGCCACTCGCAGCGGGCCTCGCCTCTGGGTCGGCGCTGGTGGGTGCGGCGGCGGGCATGGGTCTCGGCGCATTGTCGGGCGGATTGATTGGCGTGCTTTCTGGAATAGGTGTACCGAACGATCATGCGCAGATTTACAGCGAGGGCGTGCGGCGCGGCGGCGTGTTGGTGGCTGTTCATACCGACGAACTGCGATTGAGTTCGGCAGAGAAGATCCTGCGCGAGAATGGCGCGGCGGACCTCACATCTCGTGGGGAGGAATACCGTGCCGAAGGCTGGGATCGTTTTGACCCGGATGCTGGTCCGTATGAAAACACGAACCCGACCATCACCAACTCGAGCGAACCCGCATTGGGGGCCGCGAGCAGTGTCATTCAGAACCGTCCAGAAGATTCGGTCAATCCCTCGAGTGTGCCCGGTTCGAGTGGCGCAATCGATCCAGTCACGAGCGATGATTACGCCAAAAGCTCAAAGCTTGGAACGGCGGCTGGCGCTGTCTCCGGCGCGGCGACCGGGGCTTTTATGGGCTCTGCGGGGGGGCCCGTCGGAACCATCATTGGTGGTGTCATCGGCGCGGTTGTCGGGGGTGGCCTTGGCGCTGGTCTGGATGCCACGGCAAAATCCGAAGAGGGACAGACACTCATGGGAAGCGGTGAAACGCGGGATACCGAAAGCACGTCCGGTTGGCACGATCACGCCATCAACAGCGATGAGGACGAACGCGAACGAGCCCAGGACACGACGGGGTTGGCGGGCGCATCGCTTGAAGATTCGATCCAAGGCACGCTCGAGACTCCGCCGTCTGATCATCCCGGAAGCACCGTCGATGAGCGCATCGAACGCGCCAAGTTAGAGGCCGAAAGTAGCCTGCGCGGTCGCATTCACTGAATCCAATCGTGGAGCAATAAAAACGCGCTCAACCTCGAGCCGGTGATTCCTTTCTTGGGTATATTCAGGCTTTACCCGAGCGCTGGAGCGTCCTGGTTGCTGTGCTGGATGTGTTCCACCACTCGGAGCTGCAAATCCTCGAGCCTGGTTTCATTTAAAAGACTTTCACGGTGACTGGTAACTCGATGGTAACAATCAACCCATACGCTGCACTCGAGGCATCAAGCTTGGGTGCAGCGTTTTTCAACCTGCATTCTCAATGCGTCGATTCTCAAGTTCCATTGTTCAAGTTCGGGGGTTGAAACGAATGAACGCAACAGACCGCAATTTGATTCGGCAAGATCTGCCGCCCACAAACGAAGCACCCAGACCGAAGGCCCGTCACAGTTGGTGGCCGTACCTGCTGATTGGACTTGGCGTACTGACCTTGCTTGATCGATTCGGTGTCCCGACGTGGGGCATGTGGAACGTCACAGGGATGTGGTGGCCGCTGGTCATGATCGTGATTGGTGTTGGTTTGCTGACGCGATCCTACACGTGGGGTCGCCCGCTGACGGTTGGCCTTGTGATTGCGGCAATGCTGGTGGCAGTCTTCTGGAATCGCAGCCAACCCGCATTCTTCACGGGTCAAACCAGCGAAACCATCAGTCAAGTCATCACTGCGACCCGGGCCGAAATCCAACTGGGCACGACTGTTGGGGGGCTCGAGATCGGCGCAAACACTTCCGGCAAGCTGATCGATGGCACGTTCGAACTGGGCAACCGCAACCGTCTCGAGCGCGAATTTGGGACTCGAGGATCGGCACAATTCGTGCGGCTCGAGGCCGTCATGAACGGACCGAGCATCGGCCTGCCGTACACTATGGACAGCCAGAATTCGGATTGGAAACTTGGGCTTTCACCAAACATCCCACTGGTGCTGCGCATCAAAACGGGTGTCGGCAAATCGGAGATTGACCTCAGCAAATTGCGTGTCACCGAGTTCACGCTCAAAGGTGGTGTTGGCAAAACCACCGTGATTCTTCCAGCGCTCGGGCGCGTCACGGCACGCATCGAGAGCGGTATCGGTACGACCGTCGTGCGCATCCCGAACGGCATGAAGGCTCGTGTTCGCGCCTCGAGCGGCATCGGTTCGATCAACATCATTGGCGATTATCAGCACGACGGCGACGTGTACACCTCGAGCGGCTTCGAGACGGCCAGCAACCGCCTCGAAGTCGAAATCAATGGTGGCATCGGGCAAATCACGGTTGAGTCGAGTCGGTAAATCGAACTGAAACTCATGACAGAACTGCTCGAGAAAAGACGGAGGAAATCATATGAAAAACGTGCTCGTGACTTACGCCAGCCGATCCGGTTCGACCACCGAGATCGCCGAAAAAATTGCCGAGGTGCTGCGATCCAAAGGCGAGAACGTCACCATTCAGCCCGTCGCGGGCGTGACAGACTTGAACCCGTACAACGCCGTGGTGCTCGGTAGCGCCGTGTACATGGGCCACTGGATGAAAGAGGCCGTGGAATTCCTCGAGACCCACGAGGAGGCACTTGCAACCCGACCCGTTTGGATTTTCTCGAGCGGCCCGACCGGTCCTGGCGATCCGGT
>JANOWZ010000011.1:0-9755 GCA_031418155.1 Deinococcales bacterium | reverse complement strand
CGTGGATCAGCACCACAGTTTCGGCGGGTTCTGGTTGGCCTTCAAGTGCGTATTCGAGCGGGAATCCGTTGATTTCAAGGCTGGGCATGGTTCAGTCTAGGCCTCGGCTGAGTTTGGGCAGTGATCTGGCATCACAAATGGTAAGGCTCGAGAAACCATTTTCAGGCATCTCGAGCCCCAGCACTCACGACTCAGAACTCACGACTCAGCACTCACGACTCAGCACTCACGACTCAGAACTCACGACTCAGAACTGCGCTACTTGCACTCAGCGGTGTGGCACAAATCTACTGTGTCCCAATTGCGGGCATCTTTGGCCAGAACCTGCAATTTCAGGGACAGCATGCCGTTCTCGAGCCAATAGCCCATGCCATCACCGACCTCGAGTGCGGCGAGGCTGATAGCGCTTTTCATCTTGTTGTACTTGTCATTGATGTAGTACCCCTTGTAACCGAAGAACGCACCGCTCCAGGGCAAGTTGACGCGAACCCACTCACCCGCTTTACCGTCGCTTAGGCGCAGTCGGGTGTGGGCGGGCATTGCACCGTTCAATCCAATGCTGATTGGGCGTCCTTGAATTGTGCTGGCCTGAAAGACGGTGTTCGCCCCGCCCTGCGGTGCTCCAAGAATCCGGTGGGTCGGCCTCGAGCCCTCCTCTCGGGTGAGGATCACGGGCGCGATCACCTGTGGGTTCGCGTCCAGGTTCTCGAATTGCACGCGAACGTACTTGGAGGTGCAGACACTCGCGTTCCAGCCGTTCATGCGCTGGCAAGTCGCGTCGATCAGGAATGGGTTGTTTACAACCACGCTGCGCCCGGCCACGCCGGTCACGCTGCCGTCGCTGTCCACGAAGACACTCGAGCGGTAGCCGTCGGCGTTGTCATCCAAGTCGCTTGTGGCGTTGGTTGTGGCGGGTTCTGGCGCGTTCTCGAGGTAGGTCGGAAGGGCGTTTGTGAAGGTCAAGCCTTCTGCGGCATTCTTGCTCGAGAGGTCAAAGGCGGTGAAGCGCAGGTATGAAAGGGCGCTCGCCTGACGCAAGGCGCTGGGTTGAAAGTTGTGAAACGCCGTGCGTTTCACGTGAACCGTGCCGTCGTAGAACTCAAAGCCACGAATCGGGAAGGTCTTGCCGTTGCCGCTGGCATCGTCCCACGGGCGCGGGATGCTGCGTCCGTCTGCACCTCTGGCCTCCCAACTTTGTGGTGATCCGAGGTTGGCACTTTCACCGATCACCGTTGAATCCTCGAGCCCACTCTCTTGGCTGGCGAAGGTCGAACCAATCGCGTTGTCGGCCAGAATCGCGCCGGAAAGGGTGTGGTTGTAGCCCCGGAACCAAGCGCCACGGGTGCGGTTTTTATAGGCAGTAAAATTCTTAAAGTTTGCCTTCACGCTGTTGGAATTTGGATCTTTCGGATTCTCGAGCGGTTTGTAGTAGGTCACCTCTTCGCTCAGGTCGGCTTTGGGTCCATTGTCCACATTCAAGCCCGTGTTGCCGTTTGAGTGCGCAACGTTGCTGGAAAACTCCAGCAAGGGGGTGCGGCGCGGCCATATGCCCGCGTTCGCCGCGATTTTGCTGGGACTTGAGGGGCCGGTGGGTTGTTCAGGCAGCCCGTACCAGAAGCCGACACCTTCGCTGCCAGCGGCGACATTGTTGCGGTATGTGTTGGCTGGGTTGCTGATCCAGAAGGTGGCTGCGCCCGGAAAATCGGTGTCGGTTGGCAGCAAGGCTTGGCCTTTGGCGGCGTTGCGGGTCATGAATCCAAGGTTGCCATCGAACGTGTTTCCGACCTCCGCGCCATCCTCGAGAAAGTAACAGTGACCAATAGTGTCGAATGCGGCGTTGTTCTTGATCTCGAGTTTGTTCGTGCCGTGAACGGTCACGCAGCGGTTGAAGGCGTGATGAATGCTCGAGTCCTTCAGATATGAACCTTTACCGGATTCGCCCTGCATGTGAAAGTGAATCGGGTAGCGGCGCAGTTTGGCCTTCTGGCCCATGCGCTCGAGTTCAACGCCACCGACAAAGGCGCTACTGGTGTCCATGACCATGATGTGCCCGCCATACCCGCCCGTGCTCGAGGCGCTATCACCACGAATTGTAATGTTGCGGTCCAGCAATGCAACTTCGGCACGTTCGTCAAGCGTGCGCGTACCGAAGCTTTGCAATTGACCGTAATGCATGGTTTTCAAGGCTGCGGCCAGCGTTACGGACGCGCCAGAGACAGCGGTGATGACGGCTTCTTCGGCCTGTTTTGGGTCAAAATCGCTCGAGGCGATTGCCAGTCGGTCGCCGACCCGCCAACCCGGAGCCCGCTCGAGGGTGATGGTTTTTGAGCTTTTGGCGGCGGTCGCGCCAATTTTCAACCAGCTTGCGCCGCGTGATGCTCCGTGCAAATCGAGCGTGCCGCCGTTCATCACCGCGATGAATTTTGCGCCCATGCCCATGTTGGCGGTCTCATCTCCCGCGTCCGGGCCGGTCAGCGTGATGCGTGCGCGTTGCTCGAACGGTTTGAGCGCTGTGCCGATCTGAAGCGTGCCGCCGTGAACCATGATCGCGCGGGCCGATAGCTCAAGGTCTTTGCGGTCGAAGGTCAGCGCACCATCAATCGTGACGGTGCCGAGCGCGGGGGGTGTCTCGTCCAACAGCACGGTTTTGCCACGTGGAATGCTCAGACTTGAGCCCGCCGTGGGTTTGGCAATGCCGAGCGTTTTCCAGGTGTTGGCATCCGACCATTTCATCGCAGCAGTCAAGTTGATTGGGCTCGAGGCTGGGTTCGGGGTTGGGATCGGGTCTTGTGTGGGCGCAGTGTTGGTGCTCGGTCCGCTCGGGTTGCCGGTATTCGGCGTTGTGACCATCGGTGTGTTCGAGCAGGCCACGAAGCTCAGGCCGGTCAGGATCAATCCGGTAAGACTGAATTTTTGGAGATTGATGGTGGATGCGGTGCGCGTCATCGTAATCATATTTTTCATTCTCGACCTCACTGAATCCTTACTGCCCACCCTTGTTGGCCCGCGATCCCCTAACCGCGTCCTCAAAACTGACTTCGGAATAACGTCTGGCCTTCAGACGTGCTCGAGTTTGCGCGAAACCGAACGTCTGGATTGCGAAAAATTCGACACGGGCGAGGAATCGTGCGACCAACCATGAAAAACGCGTGTCAAAACCGGCTTTGACTTCATCGCCGACTCATGGACCAGAAAGGTGGCTGAGTACGGCTCGAGCATTTCCAGCGCGTAGACTCGAGACCGATCATGGCGAATTTCGATCCGATCAATCTTGAGGGCGTGACCAACAACGGCGAACTGCGCGAACGCATTTGGAGTGCGCTGGTCAAACAAAATGCCGCTGCCTACCCGTTGCCGCCGCACGGTCACAACCCAAATTTCAAAGGTTCGAGCAGCGCCGCCAAGAAACTCGCACTGCATCCGCTCTGGGTGTCCTCGAGCGTGATCCTGACCGGAATGGAGGCCGCTCTGGGTGGCGTTCGCGCGTTGATCTTGGAACAGAAGAAAGTTTTGATCGTGCCGCACCGCACCAAGGCGGGAACGTACTGGCGGCTCGAGAACGTCCCGAAACAGGCGGCGAAACTGCCCAACATGCCCATTTATGGAACGGCCATTACCTCGCTCGAGGGCGTGCAATTGGCGGTCCTGGCAAGCGTGCTTGTGGATGAAAAAGGACAGCGGTTGTCCAAAAATTTCGGCTTTGGCGCTCATGGTCCACCCGTGCAAATGCCAGTCCTGACGATTGCGCACCAACTCATGCTGCTCAAGCAATTGCCCTACGAATCTGACTCGAGTGTGAACGGATTCGCCACACCAACAAAGCTCTATTCGGTCTGAGGGATTCAGTGCGGGTTAAACTCAGGTAACGCTCGAGACTTCGGGCTTTCGGAGGCAACCTCGTGGCGCAAATCGATCAACCCAACATGCCGAACACACCGGTAGGCTCGAGCAACCCTTGGGAGGGTTTGATTCGCCTCAGCCGCTACAAGGATTACGCCGCGAGTGTCGCCGTCACGACCGGACTCGGTGCGGCGGCGGGTGGTGCAACCTTCTCCTGGCAGTTGGTGCTGGTGCTGATCGCAAACTGGCTTGCGGTCGCCTATGCCTTCATGATTAACGATGTTGAAGATGCTCCAGACGACGCGCTCAATCCAGAAAAAACCAATCGCAATCCCGTCTGTGCCGGTCTGATCTCGAGCCATCAGGCGTATGCCGCCTCGTACGCAATTGCGGCGGCAGCAGTCATCGCCTACATTCCGCTCGGTTTCCTGCCCGCTGTGATTGGATTTGTTTGCGTGGTCTTCGGCCACCTGTACTCGTGGCGGCCGGTGCGCCTGAAATCCAAACCGGTCTTGGATGTCATCTCACACTGCCTGATGCTGGCGGGATTGCAATTCCTGTGCGCGTATTTCTCGTTTTCACAGACGCTCAATCCCGGTTGGTTCGCGCCGTTTCTGGCCATCGTTGCTGCATCCTCTTATGGGCAGTTGTACAACGAAGTCCGCGATTTTGACGGCGATCTCGAGGCTGGCCTGGGACACACCGCGATTCGATTGGGCAAACCACTCGCCACGCTGGTCATGAATGGATTTTTGGCGACCGCAATCCTGGCCGGAGTTTGGGCCTTGCTGATTGACCAGTTGATTCCGCTGTGGGTGATCGTTTTCGCGGTTGTGGCGCTCGGCGTGATTTTCGTACCGTCGTACCTGAAGGCTCGAGGGCAGCATGACAGCGCGATTGGCATTCAAGAACCGATCATCAATGCCCTGCCAGTCGTTGGCACGTTGATGATGGCGGTCTGGTTCATTGGCCCTTGGGTGCTCGAGCAATTCCGTTGAGCCCCACGGCTCGGGCAATTCCGTTGAGGTTTTTCGGGCTTCAGGTGTGTTTGCGCTCGAGTCAATTTGATTGATCTCAACTTCTACCGTTCGTCGGTTGTTCGTTGCGCCTTCGTGCGCGGTTCTTACGGGTCGGGTTACAATCCGGGAACCGTACAGAACCTGTGTGCGTACTGCATTCCAGGCTCGAGGAGGCTTTCGTGATTCAAGTCAAGCTCACACCGCACCGGGGTTATTTGCGGGCTGCCCCGGAAGGATCGCAAGAGACACAAAAACTGTTCTTGCTGGCACAACTCACCCCCCAAGCGGGCACGGCCCGTGCCCCGGTCGCATTGACCTTTGTGGTGGACACGAGCGGTTCAATGCGTGAAAAAGTGCAGGGCGGACGCAACAAACTCGAGCTAGTCACCCAGGCGCTCTCGAATTTGCTGCAAAGCCCGGATTTGGATGACAAGGATCAGCTTTCGATTGTGCGCTTCGATGACGATGCCAGCACGGTCACGCCCTTGACCAATAACCGTGCTCAGGTGGCCCGAGGCATTGAGGACCTGCGCAAGTATTCCGGCGGCACGATGATGGGCCTGGGAATGCTCGAGGCGCTCCAAAATACTGGCGGGACACAGGCAAACCGCCGTGTGATGCTCTTGACTGACGGTGCAACCTTTGACGAGGATGCCTGTCGCGCTGTCACCGGCACGTATGTTGCGCAGCACATCACTGTCACCAGCATCGGTGTCGGCAACGAATTCAACGAAGACCTGATGGGGGAGATCAGCGACCGAACAGGCGGCAAAGTGATTCACGTCGTCGCTCAGGGCGCGAACCCGCCAGCAAGTGTGCTGGCCTCGGATTTGCCTCAGGTGCTCTCCAGCGAATTTTCGAGGGCGGCCAAAGAGGTCATCACCAACTTGGAATTTACGCTGCGCGGCGTCAAAGGCGTGATGCTGGATCGTGTGACCCGCGTCTACCCGTTCCTGGCCGAGATCGAAATGGCCCGCTTCGAGGGTGGCGCGAAATCCAGCGCAGGCAACCTCGAGAGTGGCGATCAGACGGCCTTCCTGTTCGAGTTAACGCTGCCGCCACGTCCAGCCGTCAAGGTTCGTATCGCGCAGGTCGGACTGACCTTTGATGTTCCCGGTGAAGGCACTCGCGGTGAGATTCCACCGCTCGATATCGTTGTGGAATTCACCTTCGATGAGAACCAAACGGCGCAAGTCAATTCTGAAGTCATGGGTTATGTGCAACAACGCAACCTTGAGGGTCTGGTCAAACAGGCGGCGCAAGAGGCGCAATCCAACCCGGCGCAGGCCGCCAAAACCCTCGAGATCGCCCGCCAGATGACCGTCCGCTTGGGCAACAGTGCCATGACAGTCGCGCTCGATCAAGCGAAATCCGAACTCGAGCAAAACAAAACCATTCAGGCTGGCACGGCCAAAACGATCAAGATGGGTGCAAAAACCCAGACGATCAAAATCGGTGGCGGCAGTCCAACCCCCGGCGTGCAAACCGCTGGAGATGGAACCGCCAACCTGCCAAGCGATGAGGAAATCCGTCGCATCACCGGAGCCTAAGCGAAAAGTATTCGCCCCAGCCTCAATGCTTCACACCTGCACGCCGTGACCAGTGACCAAAAGTGAGTCAAAAAGCCACGTACAGTGAGGAATTCAAGTCCCGACTTGAGCACCTCGAGTCCTCATTCAGAGCAATATTCAATGGGAGGTCCAAGTGATCGTTTGTCACGTCTGCGGCACAAATAACCCCGATGGCACGAAATTCTGTGAAGGCTGCGGTGTCGAACTGCAAGCCTCGAGCTCCCCGGCCCTCGTAGCGGCCCCAGTTGAGGTTACCGCTGCGGCAGTGCCCGCTGAGGCCGCAATGCCATCTGGTGTCACGGTTCAAGAGACCCTGCAAGGGCAGCTTTCGGCCAGCGATGTCGTACCAGACCCGAGTATGCCCGTCATGACCCCGGCGATCATGACCGACCCAGCACCGGTTGCTGCCCCAGAAGCACCAGTCGTGCCAACCCCAGATGCCTTGAGCGATGCGCCAGCCGTTGTGCCGGACGTGCCAAGCGCCCAGGAAATCGATGCGAGCGTCGCCGCCGCCGCCGCCGCGATTGTGCCGCAACCCGCCGCTCCGGGTGCAACACCAGTCAACGCACGGTTGCTGCCACGGCAGTTTGGGGCGCTCGGCAGCAATGCTTTCCCACTGAACGGCACGCGCCTGAGCGTGGGCCGTTTTGACCCGAGCACCGGCCCGGTGGACATTGACCTTTCGGGAATGCCAGGTGAATCGCACGTCTCGAGGCGTCACGGCGAGATGTATTTGGAAAATGGCAAGTGGATGGTCCGGGATTTGGGCAGCACCAATGGGATTTACGTCAAGCATCCAGGGGAT
Source organism: Deinococcales bacterium (assembly GCA_031418155.1). GTDB lineage: Bacteria > Deinococcota > Deinococci > Deinococcales > JAAFIG01 > JANOWZ01. The sequence continues at coordinate 2,520 of JANOWZ010000011.1, read as the reverse complement.
GCGTCATTCGGGCCTCGATTGCAGTCACCGCAGGAGTTAACCAACGGTGATGAGATTGCCTTTGGTAACGTGATGTTCGTGTACCAGGATGATTCAGGTGGCGCAACTGCGTGAGTGAGAAAGTCACCAGCGAAGTCATTGAAGGTTCAACCCCGGACTCGAGTTCGGTGGTGGCTGGAGCCGATGCCCAGGCTGCAAATGCAGAAGTTGTGAATTCGGCGGCAGTGAATTCAGTGGCAGTTGGAACGCCCGAGCCTGCGACCTCGGGTGAGGCCAAGGTCGCAGCCGAGGCTGTGGGACCATCGGAATCTGATGCAACAGCACCTTCCGAACCGGTCAATCATGCCGAAACGAAAACCGAGGAAAACCTCGATGAGATTGCAACCCAAGCTGAATCCGAACCTGTAGCCTCGGTTGAAGCTGACCGAGCGGTACTTGAGCCCGATGACGGTGTTTTCCTGCCCGAAGAGGAACCCGATCCCGCAGCGATCCAAGCGAGCGGTGATGGTCCTCTCGAGGAATTGATCGAAGAGATCGTTGAACCCGAACCCAGCGAACCGCACCCAGAAAAAATCGTGCTCGAGGGCAGCGAGTTTACGATCCTCTCCAAGGACCGTTCGGGCCGATACCTGGGAACTGCTCCAGAGGGTCAGGCCGTGCAACTCAGCAGCTACAACGGTGATGTGATCCTGGCCCGCAGCCTCTACCCGCATCCAATGTTGCCAGACCTGATTGACGCTGGCGAGTTCGAGGGTGCAACCCTGCTGGCGCACCCGAAACCTGAAGGTCGGACGCTAGAGCAGGCGTTTAACGAACAAAAACTGCAAGTGATTCTGGCCGCGTTGGTCGATCTGGCCCGTTTCAACCGATATCTGGTGGCTCGAGGTGCAGCTTTGATCGGACTGGATTTGTCCGGCGTGTTGCTCGAGCCGACACGGTTTGCCAAGCTGCCATTGGTGCGCCGCGTCTCAGAAATGCCACCCGCCGAAGCACCACGTTACGTCGCGCCGGAACGCGTCTCGGGATTGTTCGTCAAAGGCGATGAGGGTGCATTCACGCTTGGCAGCGTGCTCTACCACGCCGTCGAAGGCCACGCACTCGGCGAGGGTGAAATCCCGCTCGAGTTCCCAGAGAAACCCGGCGTGCCACAAGTCCTGACCGCACTGCTCGCACCGACACCCGGACGTGCCAGCCCGAGCGAGACCCTCGAGTTGCTCGATCAACTGCAATCGCACCTGGCGATCCGCCGTCGTTGGAATGTTGGGGCCGCCTCGAGCGTTGGCCTGAACCCAGACCGCAGCGCCAACGAAGACGCGCTCGGTTGGCGTTACGTGCGCACCCTCGGCAATGCGGGACGTGAGGGGGCGATGGTCGGTTGCATCGCCGACGGCATGGGCGGCATGGCACGCGGCGAGATCGCCTCGCAGGCCGCCGTCGAAACCTTCCTCGAGTATGCGCCCGAATGGGCCAGTAACCCTCGAGACAAAAACGCTGAGAACTCCACCATCAATGCCGAAGCGGTTCGCCAACGGGTCATGCACGCCAACAGCATGGTGCAAACCGCGCTCGAGGGCAAGGCGGGCGGTTGCACGTTCACCGGGATGATTGCAGATGGTCCAAAAGTCTTTATTGGTCATGTCGGCGATACCCGCGCCTACCGGGTTCACACCGCGCAAAAGAAAGTTTCACAGATCACCGAGGATCACTCGATGGTGCAAATGCTGGTGCGCATGGGTGTGATCTCGAGCGAAGAGGCCCACGGTCATCCTGACTCAAACAAGGTCACTCGAGCATTGGGTGCGAACAAGGACCTTGACCGCGATTACATCGACACCTTTGAGTTTGTGGCCGATGCTGGCGACAGAATCGTAATCGTTTGTGATGGCGTTTGGGGAGCCATCGAACCCAAAAAGTACGAGGCGATCCTGCTCGAGTCGATTGGGGTTCAAGACCTGGCCGACAAGATGGTTTCCGCCGCAATGAGTGCCGGATCGAACGATAACGTGACAGCCCTCGTACTCGAGTATGAGGAACGTCCACCGTTTTAAGTTTGGGAAATCGACTTTAAGTGTTGATGGGTGTGCTCGAGGTTTGATCGGGCGCGCAACCATTTCAATTGACATATCAAGAATTTTAGGATAGCCTAAAGATATGATTAGGATGGCTGAAAACGCGACCCAAGAGGAGGTATAACATGCTGCTTGAGATCACTGCTGCAATCACCCTCGCCATTTTGGGTCCCGTCATCTTCGGGCATTTCACAAGACACTCGCCGCTCCCAGGAAAAATCCTCAAAGCAGTCATCTATGTTGCCATTGCCGCAGTGCTGACCCTGACCATTGGTCGTCGGTGGTCATTGATCTGGACTTTCGGCACGTATGGACTCGCACTTGCGGTTCATTTCGGCTGGTGCATCGCACACGGTATTCACCCCGTCACATCAGCCCCTCGAGACAAGTACCTTGCGATTCGCGGCTGGATAGACCTTGAACCAAAGAAAAATTGAAGACAATCTATTGC
>JANOWZ010000010.1:0-7062 GCA_031418155.1 Deinococcales bacterium | reverse complement strand
TACTTGCCGTTCGCAACCGCCATGCCTTCTTGCACAAGGTTGTTCCAACCGTTTGGTCCGCTGACTTTGATCAGTTTGTTGATCGCTTGGGCTTTGAGCGTACTTGAGTCACTGCCCAAACTGACTGATGCGACTTCGTTTGGGGTTTGGCCTGGGCTGGCCGTGTTGCACGCCACCAACGCAGCGGCCAATCCGAGCGCGAGACCAATGGGCAGGAATTTCATAGTGGAACCTCCGAGGGGACTCGAGTGTTGGCCAGGGTTCTGAACCAACGTCAGTACAGCCCAGGTGCGCCACATACTCTTCTCAGGTCTAACAAGTGGTCGTTTTTGGCGACCAAGTGGTTGTCTGGCCTGTTGAAGCGGTTCGGTCTCAAGGCGAATTTTCCGAAAAGTCCTTGGGACCAACCCGCAAAATCCCAGCGGCTTGCTCGAGCCCAACGGACTGAGACCTCGAGCCGAAAATCTGACACACCATTGTTGGTTCAAAACGCTTTATGATGCGACAAATTTTGACTTGCGAAGACCTTCTTTCGTATTGAGATTTGTTTCGCAGCCAAAATTTCCGCTCGAACCTGCGACACCCAGAGGTTGTATGAACGCAAAGATCCGCTTGACCATTTCCGCCGCCTGCCTGTTCGCGCTCGGTGCTGGCCTCAGTTTGGGTCGGGCGGCGTTACCGGCGGGCATCAACATCGAAAAAGTTGGGTTTAAGACACCCGAATCGGTGATGTACGATGCCAACGCGGATGTCTACCTGGTCTCGAACATCAACGTCGATGACATCCCAACCAAGAAAGACAACAACGGCTTTATCTCGAGACTGAACCCGGATGGCACGGTGCAAAATCTGAAATGGATCGCGGGCGGTGCGAACGGTGTGACCCTACACGCACCCAAGGGCATGGCGATTGTCGATGGCACGTTGTACGTCACCGATTTGGACACGGTGCGCAAATTCGACCTGACCAGCGGTGCAGCGCTCGGCGAAATTCCAATCGAAGGCACGACATTCCTGAACGACCTGGCCGCCGATGCGGATGGCGCGGTTTACGTCTCAGACACCGGCCTGACCGCCGACGACAAAGGCATTGGGCCAAACGGCACCGATGCGGTTTACCGGATCAGCAGCGGCGAAGAGATCAGCGTGATTGCCAAAGGCAAAGAACTGACATTGCCGAACGGTCTCGAGGTCAATCCTGATGGCAAGTTGCAAGTGGTGGCCTTTGGCTCGAACGAGATTTACACCTTGGATGCGGATGGCAAACGCGGCGATGTGCTGAAAATGCCCGCCGCCTCGTTAGATGGCGTGATCACCTTAAAAGATGGTCGCCGGGTGATCTCGAGTTGGGAAACCAGCAGCCTGTATACCCTCGCGGCAGATGGCAAGGTTGAGGTGCTGGCAACAGGTTTGCCATCGCCCGCCGATCTTGGTTATGACAGCAAGCGCGAACGGGTGCTCGTGCCGATCTTCCAAGAGGATCGGGTCGTGATTCAACCGCTACAATAAATCCAAGATAAAAGAAGAGGCTCGAGGTCATGCTCGAGCCTTTTTTGCTTTTCGGAATTTCTTAAACTCGAGGTCCGGCGTTGCGCACCGCTTCGGAAACACTCGATTCAAATCGCGCAAAATTCTGCACGAACATCGCCGCAAGTTTTCTCGCCTGCATATCGTAGGCCGTGCCATCCGTCCATGATGCTCGAGGGTCAAGCACGTCGCTGGGTACGCCTGGAATCATGACTGGCATCTCGAGGTTGAAGATCGGGTGTTTGATGTAATGCGTGTTGTTCAAACGTCCTTCGAGCGCCGCCTGCACAATGGCACGGGTGTGCTCGAGTTTGATTCGCGTTCCAACACCGTACTGTCCGCCGAGCCAGCCGGTGTTGACCAGCCAGACTCGAGCGCCGTGCATGGCGATTTTGCGGAGCAGCATCTCGGCGTATACGTGTGGCTCTCGGGTTAGAAACGGTGCTCCGAAGGCGGTCTCGAAACTGGCCTGCGGTTCGTTGATGCCTTTTTCGGTTCCGGCAACTTTGGCGGTGTAGCCGTTCAGGAAGTAGTACATCGCCTGTACTGGTGTCAGCCTCGAAATTGCGGGCAGCACGCCGAAGGCATCGGCGGCGAGGAAGACGATGTTGTTCGGGTGCGCTCCTCGGCTGGGAATGACCGCGTTGCTGATTTGCGAAAGTGGGTAGGCGCTGCGAGTGTTTTCGGTCAGGCTGCCGTCGTTCAAATCGAGTTCTCGAGTCTCGAGATCGAAGACGACATTCTCGAGGACCGTACCGAATGTTTGTGTGGTCGCAAAGATTTGTGGTTCGGCCTTGGCGGACAGGTTGATGACTTTGGCGTAGCAGCCGCCCTCGAAATTGAAGACACCATGATCGCTCCAGCCGTGCTCGTCATCACCGATCAAACCTCGAGATTCATCGGCAGAGAGCGTGGTTTTGCCGGTGCCACTCATGCCGAAGAACAGTGCAACATCACCTTCTTTTCCAACGTTGGCTGAGCAGTGCATCGGCATGATCTTGCGTGCAGGCAGCGTGTGATTCAAGACCGTGAAAATACTTTTCTTGATCTCTCCTGCGTAAGACGTGCCGACGATCACAACCATTTTTTGCTCGAGTGAAATTACAATTTGCGTTTCAGATCTCGAGCCGTGACGCGACGGATCGGCTTTGAAATTCGGGGCGCAAATCACCGTCCAATCGGGTACAAAATCCTGAGCCTCGAGTGCTGTGGTTGGAATGAACATGTTGCGGGCGAACAAATTGTGCCAGCCGAATGTTGTGACGACGCGCACACCAATCCGATGCTTGGTGTCTGCCCCTGCGAAAGCATCGAGCACAAACGGATCGCTGCCCTCAAAATGCTCGAGCACGTCTTCAAGTAAATGCTGATATTTTTGCGGCTCGAGTTTTTTCTGGTACGGGCTGTCCCACCAAATGTCCTTACTCGAGTCGGGGTGATGAACCACGAATTTGTCTTTGGCGCTGCGGCCCGTGTGCGTGCCGGTGTGCGCAATAAACACCGCGTGTTCGGAAAGCCAGCCTTCGTTGCGGGCAATCGCCTGTTCGACCAGTTGGATCGGGGAAAGGTTGTGGTGAATGCCGGTCAGGTTGTGAAAACCCAGCGTCTCGAGGATGGAATGCCGTGCGGAAATGGGTGCGATTTGGCGTGGGCTGTGATTCTGAATCATGGTTTTTGCTCCTCGAGACTGAAGATTTGAAAACAAACGATCGTTTTATACTTGGGGAAGAAAAACGCCCTGAGATTTCGGGCGTGGGGCTTTGCAGGGAAAAACAGGTTAAACCCGGCATTTCGGCCAAGCGAAGTGGGTAGAGAAACAAACGACCGTTTGAGTATAGCCCGCAAACTTAAATCTTGGATGAACCGAGTCCAGACATAAGGCAACAGATCCTCAAAATTCCAGCCCGGTTGACAGGAATCCTCGAGCCCGCTTAAACTCGGTTTCAGCCCGAAAAGGCTTACAACTTTGGTTCTCTTATCAAGAGCGGTGGAGGGAAAGGCCCGACGCAACCGCAGCAACCGAAGTTCAAGGACACCATGCTCGAGACGATCAAAATGCTTTTCATGTCAAAATCTTGGCTTCGCGTGAATCACGCGCTGTCGCACGATCAAGTTTTGACTTTTTGCATGTGCACACGAATGTTCAGCCACCGAATGGTTGCTGGCCTCGTTTCCATTTAGTTCCTCGAGACGAAATCCCTGAACTGTTCGGTGCTAACTCCATCCAAGATTTAACTCTTGGGCAGATAGGAGAAGGGACGCGAACGCACGCTTTGGCCCTTCTCGAGAGAGGAGGGATTTTTGATGTCATTGGCACGCAGGTTCGCTCGCACACGCTTCCAGGACCAGAGGTCAAAGGTGAACGGTTAAAGGGAAAGGAAAAACCTGAAACCTCTCTTTTACCTTTCGCCTTTTTGCTTTGACCTGCCCTTCCCCGCCCTCGAGACCCCAAGGAGATCCCCATGCCGAAGTTTGAAACCCTGCAAATTCATGCCGGACAAGTCGCCGATCCAACCACCGGTTCGATAGTCGTGCCGATCTACCAAACCACCAGTTACAAGTTCAACGATGCCGCGCACGCCGCCAGATTGTTCGGGCTGCAAGAGTTCGGCAACATTTACACGCGATTGATGAACCCAACGACTGACGTGCTCGAGAAGCGCATTGCGGCGCTCGAGGGTGGCGCGGCGGCGGTGGCGTTCGCTTCGGGTCACGCGGCAGAATTTGCGGCGATCACGACGCTGGCGCAGGCGGGCGACAACATTGTTTCGACCCCAAATTTGTATGGTGGAAGTTACAACATGTTCAAAGTCACGTTGCCTCGACTCGGCATTAACGTCAAGTTCACGTCATCAGCCGAGCGTCCCGAAGAGTTCGCAGCCTTGATCGATGACAACACCAAAGCCGTTTACCTCGAGACGATTGGCAACCCGGCCTTGAACGTCGCTGATTTTGAAGCGATTGCTGCGGCAGCACACGCCAAGGGTGTGGCTGTGATCGTCGACAACACCTTCGGCATGGGCGGCTACCTGCATCAACCGATTGCGCACGGCGCAAACATCGTGATTCACAGTGCAACCAAATGGATCGGTGGTCACGCGACCAGCATCGGCGGATTGCTGGTGGACGCTGGCAATTTCGATTACGGCAATGGCCGTTACCCGCTGTTCACCGAACCAAGCCCGAGCTATCACGGCCTGAACTTCTGGGAAGTCTTCGGCACGAAAGGACCATTCGGCAACATCGCGCTGGCGATTCGTGCTCGAGTTGAAACATTGCGCGACCTCGGTGCGGCCATGAGCCCACAGAGTGCGTTCAACTTCTTGCAGGGGCTCGAGACACTTTCCTTGCGTGGCGAGCGCCACGTTCAAAACACCTTGAAGGTTGCGCAATGGCTCGAGACACGCCCCGAAGTTTTGAAAGTCACGTTCCCCGGACTGCCATCGCACCCGCATTACGCTCGAGCCCAGAAGTACTTGCCGAACGGCGCGGGCGGCGTGCTGACCTTCGAGTTGAAAGGTGGCCGTGCAGCGGGCGAGGCGTTCGTCAACAACGTCAAACTGGCAACACTTTTGGCAAACGTCGGTGATGTGCGAACTTTGGTGATTCACCCAGCGAGCACCACGCACTCGCAACTCTCGCCAGAAGAACAATTCAATGCCGGAGTCACACCGGGATTGGTGCGTGTCAGTGTCGGCCTCGAGCACATTGACGACATTCTCGAGGACATTGAACAGGCACTGACAGCAGCCGCACAAGGTTTGGCGCAAGCCGCCGACGATTGAGTGATCCTCGAATTGGACTGGCCCGAGACAGCAGCTCGAGCCACCATCTCGACCCAGCCGGCATCTCGAGACAGGACCTCAGGCCGCATCGGACGAACAACGGAGAACCCCATGAGCATTCTCGAAGAAGTCATTTCCGCGAACACGAACTACGCCAGCACTTTCGGTGACAAGGCGAACCTGGCCATGCCCCCAGCACGCCGTTTTGCAGTGCTGACCTGCATGGACGCACGACTCGATCCGGCCAAGTTTGCCGGACTCGCTGAGGGCGACGCGCACGTGATCCGCAACGCCGGGGGCCGAGCCAGCGACGATGCGATCCGTTCGCTGGTGATCTCGTACAAATTGCTGGGCACACGCGAATGGTTCGTGATTCACCACACGAATTGCGGCATGGAATTTTTCTCGAACGAACTGATGGCCGACCTGCTCGCCAGCAGCCTCGAGACCGCCGCTCTGGGCGAGAACGGTTTTCACGATGTTGGTCACGGACCCGGATCGAACGAGGGTGAATTCATCGATTGGCTGATCATCAAAGATCAAGCCAAGAGCGTCACGACCGACGTGCAACGCATTCGCAACCATCCGCTCGTGCCCAAGAACATTCCGGTTTACGGGTACATTTACGATGTCAAAACCGGCAAGCTGAACGAGGTTGAGAGCGCTACCTTGGCGGGCAAGGCACAGTAAGGCTCGAGATTCACAAGCAGATTCCGAACCTCAAGAGACTCAACGTTGGGTCTCTCGAGGTTTTCCCCGAATCTGTCATGATGGAGTTGCAATGACGACCGCACTCAGGCCAGAACGAGACATGCAAGTGGAGAACCTCGGCGATTACGAGGCTCGGGTCTTGTTCCCGGAACCCAAACCGAGTCCGTTGACCACAAAATACGCAACGGTTTTCAGCGCCAAAAAGCCGTTGCAACTCGAGCTTGGTGGCACGCTCGCTCCGGTTCGGGTGGCTTACACGACATACGGGACGTTGAACGAGGCTCGAGACAATGCCGTGGTGGTTTGTCACGCGCTGACCGGCTCGAGTCAGGTCGGTGGGTCTGATGGCTGGTGGCCGGAATTGATTGGGCCGGGTCGGATGCTCGATACGGATCGGGATTTCGTAATCTGCTCGAACGTTTTGGGTGGTTGTTACGGCACGACTGGACCGGCCAGCCCGGAACCAGAAACCGGACGCGATTACGGCCCGAACTTTCCCGAGATCACGATTGCGGACATGGTGCAAGTGCAACGCGCACTAGCGGATCACCTGAACATCGGCAGCGTCCGTGCGGTCGTTGGTGGCAGCATGGGCGGAATGTTGGCGCTCGAGTGGTTGAAGCAAAATCCCGATTTCGTGCGTTCAGGCGTGGTGATTGGCGCTCCGGCGCGACACAGTGCTTGGGGCATTATTTTCAGTCATCTGGCGCGAATGGCGATTCAGAACGATCCCGATTTTCGTGGCGGACGGTACGCGGCGCAACCCGGCGGACTCGCACTAGCTCGAGCGATCACAACCTTGTTTTTTCGTTGCCCAGAATCATTTGGTTTAACGCAAGGACGCAGGCCAAGCCCGACCGACATCACGCGCTTTGCGATGGAAACGTATCTCGAACATCAGGGCGAAAAATTGCTCGAGCGTTTCGATGCGAATGCCTACATCACGATCTCGAAGGCGATGGATCGGTTCGCATTGACCGATGAAGAACTCGTTGGAATTTCTCAACCCGTTTTTTGTGTCGGCATCTCGAGCGACATT
>JANOWZ010000009.1:0-8620 GCA_031418155.1 Deinococcales bacterium | reverse complement strand
GGTGTGAAATGGTGCAGCAAGCGCACTCGCAATCCGCCAACCATGAACTCGAGTTCGTCCGGGGCGGTTTGTTTCGGATCGGCATTGCCACGCACAACTCGCAAAACCTTGCAGGATTTCTGAAAAGTTTCCAGCACGCCTGGGCCGATGTCGCCCGCGTGCCAGACTTCATCCGCTTGCTTGCAATACTCGAGGATTTCCGGGTCGGTATGACCGTGCGTGTCGGACAGCGCGAGGATCTGCATGGTCCACTCTACCCAGTCCTTATTGCAGGATCTTCCAGCGGTAGAAGCCCAGAAAGTTCGGGTTGCGCACGTCCGGGTGAAAAGCCCGCTGCGGGTGTTTGGTAAGCGTCTCGAGCGAGAGCAGGCGAACTTCGCCACCGTTCTGGGGACTTTCACCGGTGTGGTACACGACCATCCCGCGTCCGAGGTAGACCATCGAATGGTACGACCCCAGGTTGGGCCGCAAAAAGTACACCAGGTCGCCACGTTGCGCCAATCGCCAATCTTTGGTCACAAATTCGCTCGAGAAATTCGCCAAGTATTTCGCGCCGGTGCGTCCAACCAATCGGCCTTCGCGCACGTCAGACGGATCGAACTTGCCTGGGGCGACTCGAAAGACGGAACGTCGGATCAGCGGGACCGGCCAGGAGTACGCGCCCACATCTCCGACCTGACCCCGTGGCAAGAACTTGAATTTCGCCCGCCATTGGGCATCGTGCGGCTTCAGGGCGTTCTTGAAGGCGTAACGCAGCAATCCCGAGCAATCCTGATCCTCGAGTGCCCAATCGCTCGAAAGGCCATAAAATTGCGATTCGGCAATCCGGGCGAACCATTCGTTGAACGCCTCTCGGTCGCCGCCGCGAAGCTCGAGCACGTCCGGGTAGCCGTCGTTGTCGCTGTCGTTGGCGGCGCGGGTGTCCGCCAGCGTCAAGCCGCAACAGAGGATTACGCCCAACAGGACCAAACCGAAAAACCGCATACCTCGAGTCTACGCATGAAATCTGAAAACAGGCTCATCAAGGTTCAATGGGCCTGTGGGTGTTGAATCTCGCGCCTATTGCAGGTCCAATCTCAGAGGCTCAAGCTCTAGAGACACGGACCGCGTTCGGCCAACTCGAGCGAGCCCTTGTTGTCACTGTCGGTGATCAATTCCTTCGGCTTCACTTCCGATCCATTGGCTGTCATGGTGGCGGCTTCGTTGGCAATCATGTTCATGAAGTCGCGGTTGAAGCCGGTGTACGCCCGGATGATCTTGCCATCCTGTCCAATAAAGTACGTGGTCGGCAGGTATTTGGCGCTGTACAGGCTGGCGACTCGGCAATCATCGACCGCGACCGGCATCTCGAGGTACTTCATGTCGCCCGTGCCGACGTACTTGCGGGCATCACCTTCGCTGCATTCAAGCAGCACCCAGACCGGCACGGCGGGCGCAATCTCAGCGAGGCGACGGAAGTAGCCGACCACCAAGCGCGAGGCGTTGATCTGCGGATGACCGAAGACCAGGATCACCGGGCCTGCACTCAGGGCATCGTTCAGGCTCAGGGTTGCGCCGTTCAGGTCGGTGGTGGTGAACAGTGGCGCGAGCGAACCGTTCTCGAGTGTGTGCATTTTGTACGCGGGCGTGACGAGATCTGACATGGGGGCATTGTACCGTTCTTGGCACGTGAAGGCGAAGGGCTGGCATAACAACCCGATTCAAAGCATTATCGCCTCAAGTAGGGTGCGCTCTTGAGCGCACCGTCTGCATATTCCGATACGCTCAAAAGCGCACCCTACCAATTTCAATCACTTTTGCAGGAAGTCCATTCAGCCGGGTGGACCAACCTCGAGCGCTTGCCGTAGGTTGCCCTGAACCTCGTCCAGCAGTTGCTTGGCATCCCTCGAGTCGAGGCTTTTGAGCAACATCACGCTGGCGGTTTTGACCTGCCAATCGCTTGCGGCCAGGGCGAGGCGGGCATCGTGTTCGTTCGCGCCGGTCACACGCTGGGTCAAGCGCACAGCCCGATCCACGAGTTTGATGTTGGTGGCCTGGACATCGACCATCAGGTTGCCGTGAACCTTGTGCAACCGGACCATGATCGCGCTCGAGAGGCTGTTGAGCGTGATTTTTTGCGCCGTGCCCGCCTTCAAGCGCGTGCTGCCGGAGATCACTTCCGCCCCGGTGATGATCGGGATGGGCACCTCACAGGCCGCGAGCACCTTCGTTCCAGGGTTGCAGGCGATGCCGATGGTCAGTGCGCCCGCCTCGCGTGCCACCTCGAGCACCCCGAGCACGTAGGGCGTGTTGCCGCTGGCGGCAATGCCGATCACGCTGTCTTGAGCGGTGATCTTCAGGGCGAACGCATCAAATTTGCCCTGCTCGAGGTTGTCCTCGGCCCCTTCGACGGCGCGAACAATTGCGCCGTCACCGCCCGCCATCAGCACGCGGGCTCGGTCCCTGGGCCAGGAGAAGGTCGGGGTGAGTTCGGCGGCATCCAGGAACGACAAGCGTCCGCTGGTGCCCGCCCCGGCGTAAATCAGGCGACCACCGCGTTTGAGGCGTTCAACGGCCAGGTCTGCGGCCTTGGCAATCGCTGGGGCGGCCTTGAGCACCGCCTGCACCGCTTGCGCCTGATCGTTGACCAGCGCCCAGACGACCTCGAGCGTGTCAAGTTGGTCGAGGTTGGCGTGTTCGGCGCTGAACGATTCGGTGCTGGGGCTTGCGGGTTCTTCTGGCACGGGTTCATTCTGGCACGGTCTGATCTGCTGCGGGTTCAATCTGACCGGAGGAGTTGCCAAGCCAAGTTCGCGGCAGCACGTTCAAACCCGCCACGTGTCACGAGCAGGTCTGGAATCTCGGATTGCACGGTTTGCACCAGGATCGGGCTGATCTCGAGCGCCCCGCCCGCCAGTGCGACCGGCAGGTTCCCCAACCTCAAACGCATGATCGTGGCGAGGCGCAGCAATTCGCGTCCGGCAGACTCGAGGATGTCTTGCGCGGTCGCATCGCCCTGGCTGGCGGCACGACCGACCAACGGTGCAAATCCAGCGACGCTCGAGCGTCCGCTGGCATAAACGAACGCGCTCAGTTCTGGCCAGGTGCTGGCGTTGGCGTGCCCGAACACGAACCGGGCCAGAATGCTCGAGGGTGCACGCTCACCTCGAAGCGAACTTCGTCCCTCGTCGAGTTCGCGCAGCACGGCCCGCAATGCCGCCTGCCCGATGCTGAAGCCCGCACCGGCATCGTCGATCAGGTAGCCGTGACCGCCAGCGCGTTCGCTGCCACCATCCTGGCTCAAGTGAAAGGCAATCGAACCGGTTCCGGCATAAACGAGAATCCCTTCACCCGGCGCAAAATGGGCACGGTAGGCGAGTTCGATGTCGCTCGAGGTTCGCACGTGTTCGACGGGCAGGTTCAGTTCTTGGGCGATCACGTTTCGGATCTCGCGCAGGCCATCATCGCTGGTCAGGCCGGTGAAACCAGCGAAAACGGCTCGGGGTTCAAGTACCCGTACTTGCGCCAACACCGCCCGCAATGCCTCGAGTACGACCGGACGGACGTTTGGATCGAGGATGTGCCCAGGCAAAGCCTTGAGGCGTTTCTCGAGGTGAATGTGCCCGTGCTGATCTGTGACCGCCAGTTTCAGGCTCGAGCCGCCCGCGTCCAAGCCGAGCGCAAAAACCTTGTTGGGCTCGAACGGTTCTTCTGGCGCAAGGTTCACGTGAAAAAGCATGACACATGGTTTGCGGCATGACCGAGACTTCACCCAGTCTTGGGACTTCCGTCTCGAGACCGGCGTGACACTGCCCTATTCTTGTCATGACTGCACCAGCCATCAAAGGTGTCAGGATTTCGTGACGGACACGTGAATAGGATCATTTGGGGTTTCCTACCCCTATTCATTCCTCACGCCATGAAGCCATCCACGAAGACATCCTCGCAAAAACCGCGCAGCGGTCGTCCTGGCCTGTCCAAACGCCTGAAACCCGTCATGCGCTGGCTCGAGCAGGACCGGCAAAAGTGGCAACGTCAAACCCTGATGCTCGAGGTGGGGATTGCGGCGTTCGCTGGGGCGTTGGCATGGCTGGCCTGGTTGATGGATTTCGCGCCATTCGTGTACGCCGTGTTGATTGCGGCAGCGCTGCTTGCGCTTCGGGCCGTGCAACTCAAAGCAAAGCTCGCGCCGAGCCAATCCAGAACTCAGATCACCGCGAGGTTCGCCAAGGCGCTCGGCTCGAGGTTCATGACCCTGCCAAACGGCGGCATCGACGAGAACGATTTTGTCGAAAGCCAATTGTTCAGCCACTTGCTGCGTTCGTTTCACAGCAGCAATCACCTGCGCGGTCAGGTCGGCAAGGTTCAACTCGAGTTGAGTGAGATTCATGCCAGCGCCGAAACCGGTCAACGCCAAGCTCAAGCCCTGTTCGATGGCCTGTGGATCATCGCCACGTTTCCGACCTCGTTTCGCACCACAACATTGATTCAACCTGTCTCGGACGACCTCGAGTCGGTGCAGCCCGGATTCAGAACCGTCAAGCTCGAGGAGGCTGCCTTCACCCGCCACTTCGATGTTCGCGCCCAAGATTCCGTCGAGGCGCAATACGTGCTCTCGAGTCGCCTGCTGAATCGAATCAAGGATTTTCACGACGAGCGCGATCAGGAGACGCATCTGGCCTTTCACGGTCAACGCCTGCACATCGCCATTGCCCAAGCGAACCTGACCGGTCCGGCCTTCGCGCAAGCGTTGCTCGAGGCGTTGGATTTAACGATTGGTCTGGTACGGGAACTCGAGGCGAACACGTTTATCTGGAACAAGCTTTCGCTCGAGCCGCGTCCGGTTGGGCCGGAAGTGCTCGAGTTTGCGTTGCACAACACGCAGGAACGCAACCCGGCGGCCTCGCCACGATACCGCCGGTCGGAAGCTGAACGGGCAAAACCTGAACGGGCAAAACCTGAACGAGCAAAACTTGAACAACCCGAGCCCGAAAAAGTGGGCAGCGCTGAGACTTGATTCAGATTCGCTTGTACTTGCGCATGACCTCGAGCAAGCGGTCTGTCGGCAAGGCGTGAACAGTGTGGCCGTCGATACCAACCATTGTTTCGGCGGCAACGAGCGCATTGATGATCGCCTCTTCGCTCGCGTCCGCCGTGGCACGAAAGACCGGATCGAGGCTGGTTTCTGGAAGCGCCTGCCAATGGTTCAGGCCAGCCTCGATCCGTGGCGTGGCGGTTGAAAACGCGATGAACAGATCGCCCGAACCGTTGTAGGCGTTGCTGCCGGTGCGGGCCAATCCCATGCCCGCCCGTTTTGCCAAACGCTTGAGTTGATGCGGCAACAACGGCGCGTTCGTCGCCACGACAATGATGATCGAACCGTCTTTCTGGCTCGGGTCTTCGGGCAGCAAATCCGTGATCTCGAGCCCGACCGGAACGCCACGAATCAACAGGTCGGCCCGAGCGCCAAAATTGGCTTGAACCAGCACGCCGACCGTGTACGGCGTCAAACTTGAGTCGGTCAAACTGGTTTCAATCCGCCGACTGCTCGAGCCCGTGCCGCCCTTGAACTTGGCGACCGTCATGCCCGTGCCACCACCGACATTGCCCTCGAGCACCGGACCCGAAGTTGCATTTTCAAGCGCGGCATGGACGTGTTCGGGTTTGACGTGAAAGCCATTGATGTCGTTCAAAAATCCATCGTAGGTTTCGGCCACGACCGGCAAACTGAACGCCTCGTCCCAACCGTGATCGCGGCCCCAACGGATCACGGCATCATGCGTTATACCAACCGAGTGCGTGTTGGTCAGGGCAATCGGGCTCGAGAGCAGGCCAGATTCCTCGATCCAGGCCGTGCCGGTCATTTCGCCGCAGCCGTTCAGGGAAAACCACGCGGCGGGCACGACCCGTTCAGTCTGGGCTCCATCAGCGTCTCGGGCTCGAGGCCAGATGACGGTCACACCGGTCCGAACCGCGTGCTCGCCATCGCCAGAGATCAGCGTGGTCATGCCGACCTCCACGCCGGGAACATCGGTGATCGCGTTGAATGCGCCGGTCGTAGCGGTGAAAGGAATGCCAAGGTCGCGGGCTCGAGGTTTGCGCATGAAAGATTCTCCGCAGGCCCGAGCGAATGGGTGGCTATGCTCGAGCGATAGAAAAGTCTAACCTGGAGATCAGATGGCCGAGCACGCCGCGAACGCAATTTTTGATCTGGCCGTCAATCGCGCAGCGGCATTCGTTCGGGGCGCTGGCCCGAACGCTTCATTGGAGGTGTGGCAAACCCGAACCCGTTTTGCTTCACGTGTGAACCTCGGGTTGGTGCGGGCGGCACTCGAGAGCAAACCCGTTGGTGAACATTTTTGGATCGGTGGCGAGGCTGGCGTGTGGGTCGCGGGGAAGCCGCGCACGCCGTAACTTGCGGGCAAAGCACGAACGCCGTAACGCGAACTTCTCGAGACCTCGCAAGGTACACTGCTCGAATGACACTTGAGCGCTTGCGCATCGAAAAACTGGTCCCCGGAGCGCTCGGGCTTTCCCGCCTTGATGGGCGCGTGGTCCTGACCCCCGGCGTGCTGCCCGGAGAATTGATCGAAGCAGAGGTCAGTGGACGCGGCGCTCACTTGACCGGTGTGCTGACAGAAATCCTCGAGCCGAGCGAAGGCCGTTGCGCAGAACCCGAGAACGCCCCGCCAACGATGGATTTCGGTTTTGCGACGTATGCCGCGCAACTCGAGGCGAAACGTGGGTTCGTGCTGGATTCGCTGACGCGCATCGCCAAGGTTGAGGCGGAGGTTTTGCCGGTGCGCCCCTCGCCGCTCGAGTGGCAGTACCGCAATGGGGCGCAATACCTGATCACGCCGCGAGGTTTGGCGTACCGCGAACGCAAATCACACAAACCGGTGATCGTGCGTTCAGATCCGCTCGTGTGCGAATTGATCTCCGATGGCATTAGTGACCTGGACATGCGTCAACTCGTGCCAGCCAGCGAGATTGCGTTTCGGGCCAGCCTCGAGACCGGCGAAGTCCTGGCCACGCTGGTTGGCCTCGGAGCGCCCGCGTACTACCATGAGGCCCGCGAGCACCTGCGCGACCTCGGCATTTCCGGCGTGAGTTTCGCGTTTGCCTCGACCGAGGGCCGGTTTCGCAACGGCGTGAAATCCTTATGGGGACTCGAGGGTGTGCTCGAGCGTTACGGCAAGTACGACCTGACCGTGACCGCGCACGGTTTCGCGCAAGTCAATCCTGGGGCCGCTGGCGAGTTGTACGAGCACTGCGCCGAACTCGCCGGGACTGGCTCGAGCGTGCTGGATTTGTTCGGCGGTTCGGGCGGGCTGGCCATGCACCTGACCGGCAGGTTCGAGACGATCAATGTCCTCGAGATCAACGCTGAGGCTGTCGAACGTGGCCGTGCCGATGCCGAGCGTTTGGGCCTGAACGTCGAATTCGTGCGCGGCGATGTGACCCGCATGGACAACCTGACACCAGATGTCATCACGCTCGATCCACCACGGGCTGGTCTGACCGAGGGGGCGCTCGAGATGCTGGCCAAATTGAACGCCGCAAAACTCGTCTACGTTTCCTGCGATCCGGCAACCTGGGCCAGGGATGTGGCACGGCTGGTCGCACGTGGTTACAAACTCTCGCACGTGCAACCGTGGGATTTTTACCCGCAGACGCACCACGTTGAGGTCGTCAGTTTGCTCGAACGGGTTTAAGGGGCGAGGTCAAAGGCGAAATGTCAAAGCCAAAAGTGGAGGACAGCCGCTCGAGTCGGTCCAGGTTACTTTGACCTTTCTTGCTCACAAGACAGCACCTTGCGGGCTGTTCGCGCTTCACCTTTTCACTTTTACCTGCTGTTCAAAGCCCGTCGTCATCGCGCCAATGGTTCTGCCAACGCGGATCGAT
The DNA here is from genome assembly GCA_031418155.1 of Deinococcales bacterium. Lineage (GTDB taxonomy): Bacteria > Deinococcota > Deinococci > Deinococcales > JAAFIG01 > JANOWZ01. The sequence continues at coordinate 736 of JANOWZ010000009.1, read as the reverse complement.
GCTCTCCGTGACTGGCTGGTAACGGATGTCGGTCGAAAGGCGCATCCGGCCATCCGGGTCGATGTTATTCAGGCTGGCATGAACCAAGAACGGTGAATGCACCACCATGTCGCCCGCCTCGTAATCGGCGATCAACCAGCGCGTCTCAAGTTCGTTCGCCAACGCGGGCAGGTCGTAACTGACGTGCTCGGCGCGTAGTGCGCCACGCTCGAGTCGGTCGCGTTCGGCAAAATGCTTGTGGCTGCGCTCGAGGTAAACCAGGCCACCGCGTTCGACCGGGCAATCGCCCAAAGGAATCCAGACGGAAAGCAAATTGGTTGTGCCTTCGCGCAAGTAAACCAGATCGTAATGCGCTGGTGTCACCCAGGTGTCTTGGACTCGGGCGTGACGGATCAATTTGCGTTTGTGCAAATGCACATCACTGTTGAACAACCACGCGAAGAAGCCTTTGATGGCACTCGAGGTGCAAAAACTGTCGTATTCCAAGCCGGGAACAACACGGTCAAACAACACTTGTCGAACTTGCTGTCGGTCGTAGCTTTCATCTCCCGCAAGGCCCTCAAGCGGATCGGAACCGGATTGAATCAAACCCGAAGGCTCGAGTTGTTCAAAGTAAAACTGCCTGAACCCGTTCGAGACTTGCGGCTCGAGTTGCTTTTTCAAGTACAGGTATCCGTCACGGGCCAATCGCGCCCAGAGCGCATCGCGGTCGTGGCGTTCCTGGTCTGGCACAGGC
>JANOWZ010000008.1:0-8256 GCA_031418155.1 Deinococcales bacterium | reverse complement strand
GTGGCGCGGCCCGTACCTTGGGGGCATCGGCAACGGCTGGTACGCGGGTGTGACCGATGCCCTGAGCTTGCGGTTGCGCTCGAGCATCACGGCCCTGATGGAGTCCGATCCCATCGAAGCCGCCCGGCTCGGCACGATCCTCCTCGAGATGGAACCCTACGATGCCGACGCGCTCAGGCTCGCCGTGCAGGCCCTTGAGGCGGCAGGCAATCCCAAAGCCGCCCGCCGAACCCTCGAAGCTGGCCGCGCACGCCTCGCCGAAATCGGCATGGCCTTCGACGAAGCAAGCCCTTCACCAAACGCCGCCTGACCAACCCCATCCCAAAACGCAGCGCGTGATCCTCGCCTCACGCGGCGTTCAGGTTGCGCCCGTCCCAGCCATGACCAACCAACCTTTGACCACGTTTTGACCAGGCACCCACGAGCATCACCTCCAGTTCGAGCCGACCGATGCGACGCTCGAGAAAGGGGCAGACGATGATGGCACAACCGGGTCCGCGTGGCAGCGAAGAAACCTCGAGCAACACCAAGCACCGGCTGAAAGGTCGCTACTGGGCGAGCGTCTGGGGCATCGATTGCGTACTCGAATTGCACTTAGATGACGCTGGACACCTGAACGGATCGTTCGAGGCCGACGGCGATCCACTCGAGGTGACCGGTGAAACCGAGGGTGCCTCTGGCGCGTGTCGCGGCATCATTCGCGCCCACGGCCTGAGCGAGCACTTCGCCGAGTTCCGGGCAGAATCCGCCGAGGATGGCCTGATGCTCGAGGTCCAGTTGGCGAACGCCGACGGCAACCTCGAGCACGAAGGGCAGGTGATGTTCACCCGATTGGCCCAGGGCTGAATCAGCCAACCCAAACGCGATGGTGGTCTTTGTGATTTCGATTCTTGTTTCGAGCCTGAAGGAGGCTGGTATGCGCACCCAACACTTGATTCTCGCCCTCGTCGTCTCGGTTCTGCTCGCCGCTTGCGGTCAAAGCGGCAGCAACGGACCCACCCCACCCACTCCACTCACCAACCCGGACCCCACGCCGCAACCCGTACCCGATCCAGACCCGACCCCACTGCCAGACACAACCGCACCGACCGTGGTCTCGAGCAGCCCGGAAAACAATTCAACCGGCGTTGCCATCAACAGCAACTTGCTGGTCAGTTTTAGTGAGGCCATGAACACCAGCACCGTCAATGTCAGCATCAGCCCGAGCCTCAACCTGGGCGCAGCCACCTTCAAATCCGAGAACGCAGCCGTCGAATTTGACCCACCCGCAGACTTCAGTGGTGACACGACCTATACGGTGAATGTCAGCGGCAAAGACGTGGCGGGCAACGCACTGACTGGCTCGAGCAGCTTCTCGTTCAAGACCAGCACGATCAAGGACACGACCGCACCGGGCGCACCACAAAACCTGAATGCCGAAGCGGGCGAAGGGCAGGTCAAGCTCACCTGGAACGCCAACACGGAAAGCGACCTCAAAGGTTACACGCTGTTCTACGGCACGGATGCCGGGAACCTCTCGAGCAGCACTTTTATCAGCAAACCCGGCACGGGCAAAACGGTCACGGGATTGACCAATGGCACGAAGTATTTCTTCCAGATTGCGGCTGAAGATGGCGCGGGCAACAAATCGGGTCGCTCGAGCACGGTCAATGCCACACCCAAAGATGTGACCGCACCGAAATTGCTCTCGAGCACCCCCAATAATGGAAGCATCAACGTCTTTTCCAGGGAAAAACTGAGCTTCAAGTTCAGCGAACCAATGGACAAAACCAAGTCCATCCCAACCGATTTGTGCGCACCATTCCCCCACCACGAAGACGCAATATGCGGTGTGATTGGTGACGCGCTATGGAGCGAAAATGACACAAGGCTGACCATGGGCTTCACCAGCCCAGCCAACGCCGTACAAATCCAATTGTCGTTTGGGACGTTCCAAGACAAGGCAGGCAACCTTATCTTTGAAAAACTCCAGATCAACTTCAGCGTGGCCGATCTGGTTCCCCCCAGCATCACACTCGCAAGCCCAGCCGCAAACGCTGTTGGCCTGCCCGCAAACACGGTGTTCCAACTGACCTTCTCCGAACCAATGGACCGGGCAGCCACGCAATTTGTCTTCAAAGCCAACTTCGGACTGCTGGGCAAGAGTGGGCCAATCCCAGGCGCTTTCACCTGGTCAGCAAATGACAAAATCCTGACCTTCACACCCAACCCACCATTGCCTTTCGGTGAGTTTGCCGTCTGGGGCTTGAACGCCGGGGCCACGGACAAGGCTGGCAACGCCATACCAAGCGATCTGACTCGAGGTTTGCGTGTGATTCAGCAGGTGACGCTCAACGCCGAGTCCTACGGTTACGGTCATGTCTTGCGTGAATGCACCGGAAATTCATTCAGCAACTGTGACGACACCGCATTTCCTTTTGACGTTGCGGCTCGGATCGGTGATCGTAAGGTCGCCAACAACAAATACGAAACGTCGAGAGGTTACTTGGCCTACAAAATAACAACCATCAAACCGAACTTAAATGCCACAGTCGTTTCGGCCAGATGGAAACCGGGCTTGATAAACACATCGGGCGATCCCTTCGGGAAGTTGGGAAATCTGATTCTCGAGCGCATCAACTTGCCACAGAACATCAATCAAACCTACACACTGCTCGGCAGCCGTGGTGACTTTAACGCGCAGACATTCCCCTGTGTCGGCTGCCCGATATCGCTCTCGAGCATCCCATTGGATCTGGATGTGACGGAACTCGTGAGGGCAGATGTCAGAGATGGACTCCTGTTGAGCCAATTCCGGCTGCGTTTTGAAACTCGAAACTCCAACGATAGCGTCTCGGATTACGTGGACTTGGGACGCGGAGCCCTGACCATCACGATCCAGCACCCATAAGCGTCAGCATGGGCAGGCTCAAGCATCCTCGAGCCTGCCCGCACCAACCCCATGCACTCGAGCCCACGCGATTGGTTCCATGATGCTCGCCTCCCAGGTCTTCCTGGCGCGAGCACCCGCGCCTTGAAAGGACACGCATGAACACATCCACGCTGACGTTGTTGAGCACCATCGCCACAGCCAGCCTGTTGACGCTCACCCTCGCCCAGTCCGGCTCGAGCTTCCGATCCATCCCACTCCCCGACCCCAATGAGCGCGTCACGGGCGTGTACTGCGCATCGACCAAATCGTGCGTGGTTGCGACCAACATCTTTGGTGGAGCCGGTCACCTGTACGCCACGGACGGGCAGACGATCACCAGCACGATCCTGACCGGTGATGGCAAACTCGCGGAATCCCTCGGCACCCTCGGCACGGTCAACTTCATGGGCTTTTCTAAGGTCGGGGATCGCCTGATCGTACACGTCGAAGGCGCAGGCGCGTCCTTCGTGAGCGCAAAAGGCGATTTGACACAGGCGTCCTTGTGGACGGCGGTGAAGATCGGCACGGTCGCCGACGGCGGCAGCTTCGGCCTGAACCAGCAGATGGGGGTGGGCACGAAAGACGGACGTTGGCTGCATTTCACTTTCAGGAACATTTACGAATCCACCGACGAGCCCGGCCCAGGCGCACTCTGGACGCCGCTTTGGTCGCCGGTTTCACCCAGTGTCCCAAAGAACTTCGCCGACCTGCGCAAGGCCGACCCGCGCCTGTGCGACACCGACCCAGGCGTTTCGATCTCGCCCCGGTTGACGCAAGCTGCTTACGTCGCACCGGACCTGTCGGTGGTGCTGTACCCATCTGGTGCACGCAACCAGCGCGGCACACAAACCGCCGGGGTCTGCGTGTCCACCGACGGTGCGAAACGCTTCTCGCTCGTGGCCTTCAAGGGGCTCGAGGATGGCCTCGGGCCGCTCGGCGTGACGTGCGTGACCTCGAGCCGATGCGTCGCGTATGGCGGGCTTGACTCGGCAGCCGCATCGATCTTCATTTACGTCACGAACGATGTTCAAAAAGGTGCAGACTCGAGTTGGGTCGCGGCCAAACTGCCCACCCTGCGCGAGGACTCGAAATTCCGGCACGTCGCCTTCGCATCGGGCGGCGAACGCGGCTGGGCGGTTGGCGCGTCAGGCAGCGCCAACCCGCTCGTGCTCGAGACGAGCGATGGCGGTGCCACCTGGAAGGACGTGACGGCGTCCATCCGAGCCTTAGTCCCAAATGCGCGGCTGCACGCCGTGTACGCCGTTGATGATGTGCACGTCTGGATCGGTGGCGAAGGCGGGACCTTGCTTGCAAGCGGCAACTGAAGCGTTCGATTTGGCAGGGCGCATATGATGATTGAACCGTTCAAACTCAAGGAGGCAAAAATGGATGACGCTTTGCTACCCGAGACGCTGGACCCAGAAAATTGGGATGACATGCGTGCGTTGGCACACCAGATGATTGACGATGCGTTTCATCACCTGGAGACTGTGCGTGAACGTCCAGTCTGGCAACCTGTCCCTGAAGGGGTCGCAGCAAAATTTCAAGTTCCTGTACCGCTCAAGCCCGAAGGGGCTCATGCCACCTACAAGGACTTTAAAGAGACCATCCTGCCTTACCCAATGGGGACGACGCACCCGCGATTCTGGGGTTGGTATATGGGCAACGGTACGGTGATGGGTGCACTGGCAGACTTTATGGCTTCGATCATGAATTCCAATCTTGGCGGCGGCAATCATGTTTCGAATTTGGTTGAAACCCAAGTGATTGACTGGATCAAAGACATGATGGGCTTTCCGACGGACGCGAGCGGACTGCTGGTCAGTGGCGGCAGCATGGCGAACTTTATTGGTCTTGCCGTGGCACGCAATACCAATGCGGGTTTTAAAGTTCGAGAATTGGGAATGCAGGCAGCAACGGGGCGCTTGATGGTCTACGCCTCTGGGGAAGTTCACAGCAGCCTTCAAAAAGCGGTTGAAACGCTTGGCATGGGCAGCTCGAGTTTGCACAAAATACCGGTCAACCCCGATGACACGATTGACCTTGCGGCGCTCAAGCAAACCATCACCGATGATCGAAGCGCAGGGCATCAACCGCTTTGCGTGGTTGGAAACGCTGGCACAATCAACACGGGTGCGATAGACGATTTGACGGCCCTGGCCGACCTTTGCGAACGCGAAAACCTTTGGTTTCACGTGGACGGCGCAATCGGTGCGGTGGCAGTGCTGGCAGAGACCATCAAACCAAAACTTGTTGGCATCGAACGTGCCGACTCTTTGGCGCTCGATTTGCATAAATGGCTGCACATTCCGTTCGAGGCGGGTTGTGTGCTGGTGCGAAACAAAACCGCGCACCGTGACACCTTTGCCCTGACCCCAGAATACCTCGCCCATGAAACTCGAGGGCTTGCGGCAGGGCATATTTGGTTTAGCGATTACGGTCTGCAACTCTCGAGGCAATTTCGAGCATTAAAAGTTTGGATGTCAATCAAAGAACACGGTCTGGCGCGGTTTGGACGCATGATCGCCCGCAATGTCGAACAAGCGCATTACTTTGCAGGGTTGGTTGCCGCAGACCCGAACCTCGAGATGATGGCCGCCGTTGGATTGGATATTGTGTGCTTTCGCTTTAACCCAGGCAAGCTCGAGAACGCGGCTCTGGATGTGATCAACAAAGAAATTCTGATGCAGTTGCACGAAAAAGGCATTGCCGTGCCGTCTTACACCACGCTTCACGGTCAGTATTGTTTGAGAATTGCGATTGCCAATCACCGCAGTGTTCAAGCTGATTTTGATTTGTTGGCAATGGAGGTGGTGCGACTTGGCAACGAAATCACACGTCAAGAACATCTCGAGTTCTCAAATGATTGACAATAGGAAGCCACACAATGAAACCGATTTTCTGAAGCACAGTGGCGAAAGCCTTGATGCAGCGCTCTGAACGCGGTTTGCATATTTCAGTGGACAACCTGCGCCAAATGTTCGTGTCTGGCTTGTCCGACATGGCTTTTGAAGTTCCACCCGCAGCTATGATGGGATTCCCCAAGGAGGAGTCATGCCCGACTACTACGATTTAGGTCAATATTCCCGCGCGGTTGGTACTCAATCTGAGGAAGCCCAGCGCTGGTTTAACCGTGGCTTGATTTGGTGCTACGGCTACAACCATGAGGAATCGATTCGTTGTTTTCAAAAGGCTGCCGAGCACGACCCTGGTTGTGCGATGGCCCACTGGGGCATCGCTTACGCCAGCGGTTGTAACTACAACAAGGCATGGGAGGCTTTTCGAGAAGATGAACTCGAGCAGGCATTTCCAGCCATTGATGCGGCCATCCGGAAAGCGGTCGCCCATTCAACATCAGCTTCACCCCTAGAGCAGGCGTTGATCCAAGCCCTCATCCAGCGCTACCCCGCCGACCGCAACGACCCCTATGCCTTCAGTGCTTGGAACGATGGCTATGCTGCCGCCATGCGTCAAGTGCATGCGCGGTTTCCCGACGACCTGGACGTGAGCACCCTCTTTGCTGAGGCGCTGATCAACCGCACCCCCTGGAAATTGTGGGATTTGCGCAGCGGTCAACCCGCCGAAGGGGCAGACACCCTAGAGGCCGTCGCCGTGGTGGAACAAGCCTTGCACCGAATCGAAAGGGACGGCCTCGAGGCCCATCCGGGTTTGCTGCACATGTACATCCATATCCTCGAGATGTCCCCCAACCCTGAGCGTGCTTTGCCCGCCAGCGATGCCCTGCGCGACCTGGTGCCCGATGCCGGACACCTCTGCCACATGCCCTCGCACATTGATGTGTTGTGCGGACACTACCAGCAGGCGGTCATTGCCAACAACAAAGCCATCCAAGCCGACCAAAAGTATCTGGAGCGTGAAGGGCCACTCAACTTTTACACCCTCTACCGCTGCCACGACTACCATTTCAAACTGTATGCGGCCATGTTTTTGGGCCAATCCCAGGCGGCATTGGATGCCGCCAACCAGATGGTGAGCACCATTCCCGAAGCACTCTTGAGGGTCGAGTTGCCGCCGATGGCGGATTGGTTGGAGGGCTTTGTCTCAATGCGGTTGCACGTGTACATCCGCTTTGGTTTATGGGATGAAATTCTGGCCGAAGCTTTGCCCCAAGATGGCGACTTGTATTGTGTGACGACCGCCATGTTGCACTACGCCAAGGGCATCGCGTTGGCGGTCAAAGGTCAGATTGAAGCCGCAGAGGCAGAGCAACTCAAGTTTGCCGAAGCGGTGAGGAACATACCCGAAACGCGATACGTGTTTAACAACAGGTGCATCGATATTCTGGCGGTCGCCGCCGAAATGCTCAGCGGTGAGCTTGAATACCGCAAGGGGCAATTTGAACAAGCCTTTGCCCACCTGCGCCGGTCGGTTGAACTCGACGATCATCTTCCCTACGACGAACCCTGGGGTTGGATGCAACCCGCCCGCCATGCCTTGGGAGCACTGCTCTTGGAGCAGGGCCGGATCGCTGAAGCCGAACAGATTTACCGCGATGATTTGGGCTTCAACACCACCCTGAGCCGGGCTTCGCAGCATCCCGAGAACGTTTGGAGCTTGCAGGGGTATGTCGAATGCCTCCACAAGCTGCACAAACACCACGAGGCCATGCAGATGGAAAAACGCCTCGAGCAGGCCAAAGCCTGGGCCGATGTCCCCATCCAAGCATCGTGCTTTTGTCGCCTCGAGGTCTAATCCGGTCACGCCCACGCCGTCGAGGTCTACGTGATCGCCCCAGCATTCCGGGTCATGACTATCGGACGATACCGTTGGCGAAGTCACGCCTGAAGCACCAACCGAGCGAACCTCGGCACGCGAGTCTTCGCCCTCGGCAAACCCTCAAACCAATTGAACACCCGTCCCACGTTCGATCCTGCCGCCGTCGCCACAGACTGCACCCGAGCCTTCGCCATCCCCCGATAGCGCATCACACGCAACCCCTGAGACCGAACCGTTTGCGAGATCGCACCTTCAACACCAGCGCGATTCGCGTACAACGCCTTCCACTCGTCCGTCTCCTGTGCCGCCCGTCCAGCCCGCAAGACCTCATGTGCTGCTCGAGGCCGGAACGTCAACTCGCGCCCAAGTGTTTTCGCTTTCGTGCAATGACGTTTCGACCGGCACACGTGGCAATCCTGGCGCGAGAATTCCGCGTGAATCACAGACAATCCTTGCGGACTCGAGGATTCAACCCAGTGCTGCGAGGTTTTGCCACGCGAACAAGTCACGACTTCGTTCTCCCAATCAATCTTGAAATTGTCCAACGCAAAGCCTTTACCGGCACGTTCCTGCCAGGTGCTCGAGTGCGGCATGGGTCCGATCACTTC
>JANOWZ010000007.1:0-4558 GCA_031418155.1 Deinococcales bacterium | reverse complement strand
TCAGTCTCGAGACTTCACTGCGGCCCATGATGCGGGCCTCGAGCAGCAGGGCGAGGAGTTCTTTGCGTTTGCCGCCACGCACGGGCTCGGGTGTTCCAGCGTTCAGCACCCGCATTGGGCCAAGCACCTCGAGACAATGCGCAGGCTTTGGATGAGGGGGAGCAGTCGAAAGCGCGACTTGGGGAAAATACCTTCGCGCAATGTTGACCCCATTCAGCAGACCACGTTGTTCAAACCATGTCTTGTGGGTCTGGGCGGTCTCGGCGTTTCCCATCAAGCGAGCGATTTCAAGGCCGCTTTTGTGGAATTCGATCAAGGCATCCAGCTTTTGAGCGACGGCATGGGCCTGCTTGAACGCCTTGAGTGCCTCATCTGAGCGCCCAAGTCGATCGAATGTCCAGCCGAATGCGAACTGGACGTACATTTCGTAGACGGGTTCAGCGAGTTGCGTCACGAGCGGCAAGGCTTCCTGGGCCAACTCGAGCGCACGTTCGGCGTTGCCATTCCAGGCTTCGACTGCGGCTGCGTTCGGCAGGGCATCAACCAGAAAGCGCGGGCTGCGTTGAATCCGCGCAAAGCGCAATCCCACCTGTGCGTGCCGGAGTGCCAGAATCCGCCCATGTGGCGGAGCCCAATCCCGGTACAGATCGCAAAGGGCGCGAATACAGCCCGGCAGAAAGCCTTGCGTGTCGCTCTGCTCGAGCATGTTCAGGCTTTCAAGCAACAGCTCCTCGGCCTGTTCGTAATTTCCGAGTTCCGCCTGCGAGACGCCCAGAATCAATTGCGTTTGCGCGTAAAGCCTGCGGTGCCCAGAGGTCGCAAACAACCGCAATGCTTCTTGGATGTCCGCCTCACTCTCGCGGTACTGGGCCAGGTTGATCCGGGCCGTACACTGGTTCGAGAGGGCCACACCAATTCGTCGTGGGTCAGCGGTTTGTCGGGCCAGCCGCACGGTCTCGCCGAACAATTCCTCGGCACGAACCATGTTGCCCCTGGCGAATTGAACAATCGCCTGGGTGTTCACCAATTCGATGCGTTGCTCAACACTCAGGTCTGAGCGGGTCAGGGCTTCGGCGGCCAACACCTCGGCTTGGTCCTTTTCACCGATGTTGTACAGCGTCTGAGAAACGACAGCCAGTGTGGTCAGGTCGCTGTGCACCTCTGGATGTGTGCGCCAAACCTCGAGCGCAGCGTCGAAGTTTCCCGCCACGGCCCGCACTTGAATGATCCTGCACAGGCAATCGTGCGTGGACCGTTGATCATCCGGTAGGCGGGCAATCAAGCGTTCAACGTCATCTTTGTGGTGTTCTTGTGCGTGCAGGTCTGCCAGCAAGAACAGTCCTTGCAGATCGTCCGGCACGAGCGTCACGGCCAATTCAGCCAGTCGAAGCGCCTGGTGCGTATCGGTTGATCGCAAGCCCTTTGCGGCCTCCAATGCCAATCGCGCCCGATGTCCACCATTGGCATATTGGGCGGCATCGGCTTTGAAATGTGCGGCCTGAATGTCATTCCCAGCCTCGGTTGCAGCCAGTGCTGCCCGTTCGAGCAGCGCCAATGAGCCTTCCAGCCCCAGTTGCGCATCAGCGATGAACGCAGCAGCAACCTCAATTGGCAAGACCTGGAGTGCTTGCTGAGCGAACACCTTTCGATCCGAGGCGTTCAATCTTTTGACTGGAACCTCACGAAACAACGGGTGAGCAAAACCAGAATTGTTCAACACACCTCGATCCCGTAAATTCTGTTCGGCATCTTCGAGTGTTGCCGACTCGAGACCCGCCACCAGTGCCAACACCTCACGCTCGAGCTTCAGGTTTGGTTCGAGGCTTTCCAGGTACGCTCGCGCATTCAATGCCGTTCTGGTGGCGGTGTCCGGGCAGGATTCGATGATGGCCCGTTCGATGATCGCCTCAACCGTGACTGGCGTGACCTGACGTTCAGGCACGCGCCAACGCCAACGCTGACCATCGTTCCAAACAAAACCTTGTCTGGCCAGGAAGCGAAAAAACTCGAGGGTGAACAACGGATTCCCACGGGCGTGCTCGAAGATCCAGGCCAGTGCCTCGACGGGCAGGGCCGCACTCGCTTCAACCTCGAGCAGCGCATCGGAGGCAGATCGGTTCAATGGCTCAAGCCGAAGGGTCTCGAAGCCATCGGGAAGTTGGGTACGGCTGGTGGCAATCAAGCCCACACCACGAACTCGCGTGATGGTGCTTGCCAATTGCTGCCAAAGCTCGAGCCGATCTGGTGTCACCTCGTGCAAGTCCTCAATGTGCAAGATGACTGGGGTGTTCGCCACCAGTAACGCAGCAAGTGTTTGAACGAATGCACCCGGCTCAAACGGTTCGCCACGCGCCAATCGTTTCAGGGATTGCTCGAGCCAAACAGACATTTTTTTCGGACGTGGAACCTGATGTGCGATCACCTCGAGCGCTTGGGTGGCATCAACGCTCAACGATTGACACGGCGTGCTGCGCAGCAAGGCCAGAGCCGCATGCGTCTTTCCAACTCCAGCTTCACCCCAAAGGCCAAGTGCGATCCCAGAACGCCGCATGGTCAGTCCCGTCAACCGCCTTGCCAGCCGCTGGAATTCGCCGTTCATGCGTACCTTTCTGATGGTCTGGAATTCAGTATAGCCCTGATCTTCAAATGCTACTCACGGCGAGAGAGTCACCATCAGCCTCAAGAATAAGTGCTGTTTCGAGCCATCAGGGTGGGAGAAATACAACCCAGATGCCGCGAAGATCGACAAATTTTGGCTTTGTATTTCGGAGGTTTTCGTATCGTCCCGGCTCGAGAATTTTCGCCCATCGAGTGTGGTGTTTTTGTTGTTCTGGAGGCAGAATTCTGCTGTGAACTCAAAGGGCAATCCGTATCCTCGAGCGTGGCGTGACGGCAAGGCCGTTCGCGTTCACCGCCTGTTGGCACAGGAGGTGCTCGAGCGTGAACTCGAGGCTGGTGAGGTCGTGCATCACCGCGATGGTGACAAGACGAACAACGCGACGGATAACAGTCAGGTGCTGCCTTCGCAACGGCATCACATGGTGCTCGAGCATTTGGAACGCCGGCGGGCTCGAGGGATTGAAGCGTTGTTTGGGGACGACGAAATTCTCGAGCGGATGGAGAAGTGACCGTGCCTGGGTTGTGCACATTGTTGCTACACAGTCGCAACAATGTGGTTTTGAATTGTCTGCGCGGTGTGTAGCCAATTCGTTGAGTTGCAGCGAGGGATCGTTTTCTCATGCCGGTCACTTTGGATTCTGGACATGTTGTGCTATAATTCTGGACAACCTGTCCAAGTGACGGGTGAACCGGAGGTTGCCATGATCGCAGAACCACGCACGCCACGCACCTTAAGCATCAAAGCCGCCGAAGGCATCATCCGGCAGGCTGGGCTGCGCGAAGATGACCTCGCCAACCACCTTGGCATCAGCAGCAAAACCTACTCACGCCGAATTGAACGCGGCACGCTCGAGCCAGCCGAGAGTATGCAGGTCGAAATGATCGAACGCAGCCTGCACCTTGCCACTGAACTGCTCGGTGACACCGACCGGGCCAGGACTTACCTGCACACGCCGCTTGTGGCGCTCGAGAACCGCAGCCCGTTGCAACTGCTGACCAGCATCGCCGGGTACGAACGGGTGCGCGACAGCCTCTACGCGCAAGCCTACGGCATGTTCTGAGATGACGGCCTCAACCTGTGGTTCGGCATGAAACTCTGGCGCATCTACGATCACAACGCCCCTTACGCCAAACGCCCCGGCTGGAATGTGCTCGACGGTCAGGGCGGTGTGTTCGCCTCGGCACGCTGGCATCACGCGGGCACGCCAGTCTTGTACGCCGCGCCGAACCCAAGCCTCGCTATGCTCGAGGTGCTGGTACACATCGACTCGACCCAATTCGGGGAACGCAGCGCCATCGAACTCGATGTGTCACGCAAAAGCATTGAGGTTTTGACGCTCGAGCATTTCTTTCAGTTGGTGCGCGATGCGCCAAAAGATGATTCGCAGCGCCTAACGCGAGATTACGGCACGCAATGGCTCCACGAAAACCGCAGTTTACTGCTCGAGGTTCCGAGCCTGATCATGCCTTTTGAACGCAACTGTCTGATTAATCCGAACCACCCGGAGGTCAAACGGATTCGCTTGCTGCGCACCGAACGGGTTCGCCTTGATGCGCGGCTGGTGCGTGGATAAACCAAGACTGTTGCCATCACCGGTAAGATAAACGCACATGTCCCTCTTCGCAATAGTCCGGTAACTTTTTAAGAAAGTGGGAGCCACCCCATAAACTGTGAGTGACGAAACAAACGCTCCAGAACGGCTCCCATGAATATCCTAAACCAAGTCCTAACCAACCTCCCCATACGCAAAACTCAAGCCACCTTCCTCAACGTGCTCTGCACCCTGATCCTCGCTATTCCAGGCCGGATCAATTGCGCGAACCTCGAGCGATTCAGTCAGCGAACCGAGAAAACGTTTCGGAATTGGGCGCAGAAACCTATCGAATGGGTTCATATCACTGCCCGTATCGTCCAAACCTTACAAGTGCATAAACGAAT
>JANOWZ010000006.1:0-11870 GCA_031418155.1 Deinococcales bacterium | reverse complement strand
CTCCCGCACCTACCGGAAGTTGCCACTGACTCTCGAGGAGAATGCTGTTCTCAAGGCGGACCTGTTGCACCTGGTGATCGAAACGCAACGTTCAATCCTGGCCGCCCGGCGCACCCGCGAGACGGTCGAGGGTCTTGACCCGGCACGCTGGGAGCACCTGCGCTGGCTGTTGCGCGAACGCTTGTGTGACACGGCCCGGCTCGTTTGGGAGCCCGCATGAACCCAATCCAAAACCGCTCGGATCAGAACCACACGCAATCCACGGGGAAACTCCAATCGCACCCGGAGGCATGGACCGAACTTCACACCATCACTCGAGCCGCAACCACCCGAGCCGCAACCGTCCGGGCCGCAACCGGGCAGCGCACTTGGCGCTCGAACGCGACCAAGGTGATGACGGCGCTCGCCGTGCTGATGGTCGCGGGGATTACCGCTGTGGTGGCCCTGTTGCCGGTGGCGGTCCTTGAACTTGCCTCGTTGCTGATCCGAAAATCACCGCTCGAGCCGTGGCTGGTTGCGCTCTCCTGGCTGACCTCCCTGGTGATCGTGGCGCTTTGGCTGGCCCGAGGTCGAAGCCGATGAACCACGCAGATGACCGTTTGGCCGACGCGCCCTCCGTCCCGCCCACCAGCGATGCGAACGCCAGTCCCGATAGGCCGTGTCCAACCTGCGGCGCGATGGGCCACGCGGTCAGCACCACCACCGTGCTCGCACATCTGCACTCGAGGGCGATCAGCAAATACCAACCGGGTCGTCAGCACCACTCCTGCCCGAACCAAACCTGCCGCACCGTCTGTCACGCACCCTTGCAAATGTTTACGATCGAGGACGTGGCCGCCCGCGTCTACGGTAAGGAGGCCGGGCCGGATGTGAACGTCTGCCCGTGCTACCGCCACACCCGCGAGTACCTCAAACAGCATGGTTGGAAGGTGCTTTGCGAACTCGAGGCGCGAATTGCACGCGGCGCGTGCTGGTGCGATCTGAGCAACGTCAGCGGTCAACCCTGCCTGGAGGCAGTGCGACTCGAACTGCTCCTGCACTTGCCGTCGCGTCAAGTGGTGCTCGACAACCCATCCCAGCAGGCGACCGCCGAGGAATCCAACGATGCCAAACCAGACTGAAGCGTCTGCCCGAATTGACCTGAAGTTGCCGCTCGAGCGGCTGCTGCTGTTCGGTGGGGCTCGGGCCGTATTCCTGATCAGCACCAGTCAGGAACTTGCCTGCGCGTTCACACCTAGCCAGGCAGGGGAGTTGCTCAATGGCGTTGCTGCCCGGAACAAAGTCGCCCGGCTGGGAAAGCTTGCATTGATCGGCCCCGGTCTCGGGTTGGAAGGTGCTAGCCTCGCAAGGGGTCTGAAGCGCGGCTCCTGCCGTCCCGACAAAGAAACCTGGCGCGGTCGGCCATCCCCGCGAACCGCAGCCTGAACACGAACACACCGGACATCGAGGTCTTCTACTTCACGCCGAAACACTACGAACACGGTCTCACCGCAATCGAAGTCAGAGGCCGCAGCCTCACCACCTACTCGCCCGAAAAAACCATCTGCGATTTGCTGCGATACGCCCCGAAATTCGGACGCGAACTCTACCTTGAGGGCCTGAGAAAATACCTGCGTCCCACCAACACCCACGCGCTGATCGGCATGGCCAAACAGCAGGGCTTGTGGAAGAAAATCCGTCAGGACTTGGAGGTGCTCAGCCATGACCAAGACCACTGAACCAAACCCGGCCAGCATCCTGGCCCGACTGCGCAACCTGTGCCGGACAGACCACCCAAACCTGCCAGCCAACCTGATGTTGCTGCTCTACGCGCAACAGGGATTACTGGCCCGCCTCGAGATCAGCCCACACGCGGAAGACTTTGTGCTCAAGGGTGCACTGTCACTGTTCGCCCGCTTCGGCAATGCGACCCGACCCACCGAAGACATCGATCTGGCCGCGAGCCGACTCCCAAACACGCCCGAACACGTCGCGCAAGTCATTCGTGCCGTGTGCGCCACACCGTTCCCCGACGGGCTGCACCTCACCATCGAAGCGGACAGCATCCGCACCATCAATCAGCACTTGATGTCTAAGTTCAGCGGCGCGAGCGATTCACGGGCCTTGGAGCGCACACTGGCCCAATCCACCAAGCCATTGCGCAACGGGTACGGCTGCCCGAGCAACAAATTCTCTGCCACACTCAAACCTGGCACGAGCGAAAGTTCCTGATGCACCACCGCAATCCCAGCCCGTGCCGCCTCGAGCGGTGAGGCAAAACGCTTGACCTGACCCTCGAGCGAGATCGAACCCGCATCTGGTCGCACCACGCCAGTCAGGATCTTGATCAAGGTGCTCTTGCCCGCGCCGTTCGGTCCGACCAGGCCATGCACCTCGCCGGGCTGCAATGAAAAATCTACGCCATCCAGCGCACGCAATCCCGGACAGGATTTCACCAAACCTCGGGCTTCCAGGAGCGTGTGATTCATGGTGAAACCTCATGGCGAAGTGGGCTAGACAACTTGGAATGCGCGTTCATATCACGTGCGTTCATTTGCAGGGAACGGACCTGTCTGGCTGAGTGCCACAGCAGACCCTGACACAACGAAAGACGATGGCTCGAGCCGGTCTCGATCAATGAAATGTACTCGAGGTTCCTGTTGATTTTGTGGCGGGAATTCCCTACGGATATTTGGGCTCAGCAGCAGCAAATCCACGAACCGGTGCACCCGAGGGTGATGGTGCTGCGATCACTTCCTGGCTTTGCCTGCGTTCGATTTGCCCGCGTTGGCTTTGCGATGATCGCCCACTTTTGGCATGCTTTGACTCACGCCAGGACCAAAGTACCGCAAGATCACCAGTGGTTCATGCCCGGTGTTCTCAACGCTCCAACCGGTTTTGGCGCGTTGATCGCTGATGAAAAATTCGTCCTGGGTCAGTTGGCCGTAACGCACGTAAGTTGTGGTTGCGGCCTGATGCGGCCCGACCTTGCCCTGACCTTGGATGACGATGATGCCGCTTGCACCAGGATCTTTGATCGTGACCCTCGTGCCGGGCTGCACGCTCAATTCTCGAGCACTGAACAAATCCTCGCCCAAAACCTTGCCGTAAATCACCCATTTGTCCACGAAGCCCTGGCTGGTGGTATCACCGACGGCGATGGGCTCGAGGTAATGGTCGCGGTGAAAATTTGGGTTGATGTTCGCATCCCAATCGACCATGCCGACAATGTAATCAAGGTCGTGTTTCTTGTTGTCTGGCACGTCTTTGGTCAGCAAATCCCAGCCGACCACACGGCCTTCGACCAGGCTTTGAAACATCGCAAAAACATCTGAACCCCATTGCACTTCGTAGGTGCACAGTGACCCTGGCGCGTGCAAAATGCCCGGTTGGATCAACCAGCCTGTACCTGGCACGAGGCGTTGGGCACTCGAGAGGTTGAGGATGCCGTTGTCGCCCTGGTTCCAACGCTCGAGACAACCGTAAAGGTCTTGCTTTGTGGTGCCTGGGTTGAGGCCAAAAAAAGTGTATGGAAAATTGTTGCCAACCGGGTTCATTTGTGGTGGGAAGTAATAGGCTTCTGGTTTGTGTTCTCGGCCAACCCGTTTGGCGTGTCGCTCGAGTTGGTGCAGGTGATGCGGGATCGGTCCCATGTTGTCAAAATATTTGCAGTAGAGCGGCCAGCGGCCCCAGGTCTTGAACATGGTCGCGCCGATCAGTTGCGCCCCACGTGTTGCCACTGCGTCGCGCAGCAAGAACCTCGAGCCATCGGGTGCAACAGCGTAGCTCAGACCCTCGTCGTGGGCGGTGTCTGGGCCGTTGTCAGCTTTGGTGGTCGAGGCGAACCAGCGTTCGTCAATGCCACCCCGGTTCGCGCCGAGCACGTACAGGTCTTGTTCGGCCAGGCGGATGCGTTTGCCAGGCATCAGGAACGAACGTGGCACCCAGGTTGGGGCCAAGTGCAGGATGCCTTCGCCCGCGTTGAGGGCCTGGTCGAGGTGTGTCTCGAGGCTCGGACCTGATTTCTTTTGGCGTGTGCTGCTGGTGGCTTTTTTGGGCATGGTTGGCTCCTCGAGAAGATGGGGGCAGGCCAGAAGCCCACCCCCATTGTCTTGCGATTACTTGGCGCGTGTGCTGGCCTCACCAATGTTGGCTTTCGAGATCACCTTGGGGATCAAGAAGGTGTCCTTGTTCGGATCTTTCTTCTCGCGGATGTTTTCAACCACAATGCGCACGGCGGTGCCTGCTTGAATGTTCGGGAATTGATCTACGGTGCCAGTCAGTTGGCCTTTTTCGATGCTGCTGAGCGCACTCTCGAGCGCGTCGAAACCAACAATCACGATCTTGCCAGGATCGATACCTCGAGCTTTGATCGCCTCGACTGCACCGAGGGCCATGTCGTCGTTGGCGGCAAACAGCGCGTCAAAGCCGGGCTTGTCTTTGGATGACCCCAGCTTGGTCATGATGTCCTCCATGACCTGCAAGGCCTTGGCAGTGTCAAAATTCGCGGTTTGTTGCGCCACACGTTTGATGCCGGAGAATTTCGCAATCGCATCGTTGAAACCCTTGCTGCGATCAATCGCTGGGGAAGCGCCAGGCGTGCCGAGCAATTCGATGACCTCACCTTTGCCTTTGAGTTTGTCAGCGATGAAGTTGCCCGCTTCGACACCACCCTTGACGTTGTCCGCACCGACATGTCCGAGCGTGTCGCCAGGATTGGCAGCGCGACGGTCAAAGGTCACGGTTGGAATCTTTTTTGATTGCAGCAGTTTGAAGCAGTTTGCCAGGCCCTGCGTGGTGCGTGGGCTGATGACCATGCCATCAATGCCGGAAGCCACAGCGTTTTCGCACAAAGAGAGTTGCGTGGCATCATCGTCGCCACCATCTTGCGAAACGATTTCGACATTGCCGAGCTTCTTGGCTTCGGCTTTGGCTCCGGTTTCGGTGATGCGAAAGAACGGGAATTTCAAACCCGGAACGGAAAAAGCAACTCGTACGGTTTTTTGTTGGCTGTCAGCGACGGATGCCATGAATGCCATGGGAACAATCAAGGCCAACACCAGGGTTTTGTGAAGCTTCATCTTGCACCTCCAAAGCGCAGTCTCGAGCCAGGCTCGAGTCCAGATGCGGTGAATGCCTTCATCTGTTCAAACTCTTCAGATGTTCTTGCGATTGACTTCCCTCCTTTCGGGCTGATGGATTCGCGTTGGTTAGCGGCTGCGTTTGCGACCGAGGTTGTCAATCAGCACGGCGACCACAATGATCGAACCCTTGACGATGGGTTGCCAGTCTGGTGGCACTTCGAGCAGTGTCAGCCCGTTGGAGAGCACGCCAATCAGCATCGCCCCAATCAGTGAACCACCGACGCTGCCGCGCCCACCCGCGAGCGAGGTGCCACCGACAACCACGCTGGCAATCACGTCGAGTTCGTAGCCTTGTCCAGCCAGTGGTTGCCCCGAGTTGAGCCGCCCGGTCAGGATCAGCGCCGAGATCGCGGTACAGACCCCGGTGATCACAAAGACAGAAAGCTTGATCACATCGACGTTGATGCCTGACAATCGCGCAGCAGTTTCATTGCCACCGACGGCGTAAATGTAACGTCCAAAACGGGTGCGACGCAGCACAACCGCGCCGACCGAAACGACGATGGCAAAAATGATGATCGGAACGGGCAGGCCAAAAACTTCGCCCGCACCAATGAAACGAAAGTCATCTTGCAACCCAAGCACCGGCTGACCCGAAATCAACAGTGTCGCGCCCCGGTAGGCGGCCAGAATCCCAAGCGTTGCCACAAAGGAAGGGATGTTTCCTCGAGTGACCAACAAGCCAACCATCAGGCCAGTGCCAGCCCCGATCAGAATCGGTACGAGCAAGCTCGGTAGCAACGGCATCTCGGCACGTTGCATGATCGCGGCGATCATGCCCGTCAAGGCCAGCACCGAACCGACACCCAGATCAATCTGCCCGAGCAAAATCACGTAAGTCATGCCAACCGCCATGATGCCAACCACCGAGACCTGGCGAATCACGTTGAGGATGTTGACTTGACTCAGAAACACCGGGAAGCCATCGCGCCACGGGATCATGAACGTGAAGACCAGGCACAACAGAATAAAACTGACCAGCGCGGCATTGCGCCGCAACGGAGCCCACCACGGCAGCCCGGAATCTCGAGCGGGGTTGCGTTGTTCGGTCTCGAGTTTCATCGCGGGTTTCTCCTGTGGGTGGGCTGGTTGAATTGCGGTTCTCTTCAGGCGGCGACGCGCATGATCGCTTCTTGGCTGGCGGTCTCGCGGGTGAACTCACCAGTGATGCGCCCTTCACGCATCACCAGAATCCGATCCGCCATGCCAAGCACTTCGGGCAGTTCGCTCGAGACGAGTAGGATGCCCAAACCTTCACTGGCGAGTTTGGCGATCAGGTTGTGAATTTCGGCTTTGGCCGCCACGTCAATGCCACGGGTGGGTTCATCAAGGATCAGGAGTTTGGGGTTGGTCGCCAACCACTTGGCCAGCACCACTTTTTGCTGATTGCCACCGGAGAGGTTGATGACTTCCTGTTCGCTGCTGGGTGTGCGAATGTCAAAACGCGGAATCGAGGTTCGAGCCAATTGTTGTTCCGCCCGAGCATCGATCATGCCCGAACGCGACAGGCTCGGCAGCGTCACCAGGCTGATGTTTTCACGCACGTTCATGCCCAAAACCAGACCTTGAAGTTTGCGATCCTCGGTCACAAACGCCATACCACGACGGATGGCCTCTTGAGGGCTCGAGATCCTCACCGGCTGACCCTCGAGCAGCAATTGCCCAGCATCAATCCGGTCGGCCCCGAAGATCGCCCGCATGACCTCGGTCCGTCCCGCACCGACCAGACCAGCGAAACCCAGAATCTCGCCCCGATGCAAGGTGAAGTTCAAATCGTGATCCGAGCCGCGCAAACGCAAGCCACGAACCTCAAGCAACGGAGCCCCAATCTTGGCGTGCTTGTCCGGATAAAGGCTGGTCAGTTCGCGCCCAACCATCAACGAGATCAGTTGCGCGGGCGTGACCTCGCTCACTTGTTTGGTGGCGACCAGTTGACCATCGCGCAAGACGGTGACGCGATCCGCAATCGAAAAAATTTCTTCCATGCGGTGCGAGATGTACAGCACCGCCACACCTCGAGCCTTCAAGCGCTTGATGATCGCAAACAAGACTTCGGTCTCGCGTTCGGTCAAGGCCGAGGTTGGTTCGTCCATGATCACCACGTCCGCCTCGAGCGAGAGGGCCTTGGCGATCTCAACCATTTGCTGTTTGGCCACCGTCAAATCCTCAACCAGCGTGCGTGGATCGAGATCAATCTCGAGGCTGCGCAAAGACCCTTGCGCTTTGGCAAACAGGGCGCGTTCATCGATGAACCGACCCCGAACCGGTTCTCGGGTCAGCATGATGTTCTCGCCAACCGTCAAGTTCGGAATTAAATTGAGTTCTTGATGGATCGTGCTGATGCCTGCGTTCAACGCCTCTCGAGGACCGTTGAAACTGACCGGTACACCTTTGAGAAACACCTCGCCCGCATCGGCCCGGTAGACACCTGCCAGGATTTTCATCAGCGTGCTTTTGCCCGCACCGTTTTCGCCCACAACCGCATGAACCTCGCCGCGTCGCAACTCGAGGTTAACCTGCTGCAAGGCATGCACCCCAGGAAAACTCTTCGAGATTTCCCGCATGCCCACCACAATGGTTTGATTTGGATCGGTCATATGGACCTGCTGTGTTGGACTGACCAAAGCATGAAAATGGCTTGGATGGTTTCAAACGGGACTAACGCTTGAAGCCATCATGAACTCCGGCTTGCAAAATGATGTTGCAGTACGGTGTGCATTCGCCGGTGCGAACAATCGCCCTGGCGCGATGCGTGATCGATTTGAAATCAACATGCGAGACGTATGTGGGCTCGAGCGTGAACAAGCCTCGAATTCTTGCATTCTCGTTCGGGCTTTTGAGCATGATTTCCGAGGCCAGGGTGATGGCCTCAACGTCCACCTCAAGCAGCACCGCCTCGAGCACCTGTAAGAAACGTGGGACACCTTCAACCAGGCTGAGGTCCACCCGTTCGATGCCCAGTGGCAAGGGCAGGCCCGCATCGGCGATCACCAGCAAATCGGTGTGACCCAATTCGGCCAGAACCTTCGCGAGGTGTGGGTTGAGAATACCGTGTTTTTTCACGCTGCTCCGGTTTGCAAACGATTGCCAAAGTGATGAAAACAAAACCACAGCCGACAGCTCAAAGGTTGAAAAACAAAATTGGATGTCATTTACGCTAACACGGTCCTTGAGGGCTTGCAAGCGAGGCACTGGGTGCGTCCGCGGATTGGGTAGGAATTAAACTACCCTCATGACCGATTTCAAAACGCAAGCATCCGCGCTTCTTGAATCCCTCGAAACCCAAAGCAAACAAACCCAGAATTTTGCTGAACTCGAACTCCTGATCCTCAAAACCACCCAAAAACTCGGTCAAATCGCCACTCAAACCCTTCTTGACCATAAAACGCACCCAACGGGCATGGTCGCTCGAGACCAACACCTCAGAGGGACTTTCCCCCTCTGAATCCCAAATGTCCGCAATGCCAGACAAGCATGAGCAAAAGCGAAACCCGAACAGCAACCCTGAAAACCCTTTGGGGTGACATTCAACACCCCAGAATCCGTTACCGATGCCACAAGTGCCACAGTAGCCTGTCCCAATGGGCTGATCCGAGTTTAGACAACAGCCATTGTAGTCCATTGGTACTGTCCCGCACGCAAGAATTTGCACTGCATGTGCCATACCGCACGGCCCAATCATTCCTGCACACCTGGGGTGTGAACATCAGCAGCAGCCAAATTGCTGATCTCAGTCGTGAACTTGAAACCTCAAGCACTCGCCTTTCAGAACAGCATCTCGAGGATTTAGCGGACCAGGCGTTACCTCGAGTTGCGTTCAATCGAATTTCGGGATTACTCCGATTGCCTGTGACGTGGATGCTGGAAGTCGATGGCACGCTGATTCCAACTCGAGTGACCGATGAGGATGGGCAAATTCGTGTTGAGTATCGTGAAATCAAAAGTGCTGTCTTGGACCAGAAGAATACTCCGAGCGACCATGCCCGTGAGGTGCGTCTTATGGTCAAGAAGTGAACGGTATCAATTGAGTGTGCTGCACGGGGTGGAACGGTTCACGACCTTGCTGCTGGGCTTATTACGGTTCGCCGGGGTGAGTCAAGCAGATTGTTTGGTGGGTTTATCTGATGGTGCGGTTTGGATTGCGAATGTCTTCGCTGATGCCTGCGTGAATTGTCACGTGCTCGATGTGTTTCATGCCAGTTCCTACTTGGAAACCTTGATGCTCGGTCTGGGTTGGAATGAACCGGAACGTGCTGCTGAACGTTGTTGTTTGCAACGTGGACAGATTGATCTGAAGTCGTGGTTGAATGTGTACGTTCGCCCTGAATAGGCTCGGGCTTTAGAGGCAGAACCGTTGAAGGCATTGCAGTACCTGGAACGACAAGCGGAGTTGCTGCATACGACGTATCCGAAGTTCAAGGCGTTGGGTTTGGAAGTGATTGGCAGTGGGGAGATTGAAGGGGCGAACAAAAGTGTGATCGGGTCACGGTTGAAAGTGTCTGGAGCGCAATGGAGTGCGTGTGGGGCGCATTCGAAGAGTTTTGCTCGTGGGATGTGGGCATCCCAGCGTGAAGTGGTTGGGTTTGATCAGGTTCGTTTTGAGACGTTCCCTCGAGCGGCTTGAAGTTCGTACCCAATTCGTGGACGCACCCTCTCGAGTGCATAATACCGACGAATAACGCAAACTGTGCTACACTATGCAAATCAACCGCCCGAAAAGGCGGGTTTTTTATGACCCTTCGAGACGCGATTCCTCCGAGTCAGCATGATCACGCCAATACGCGAACCCTTCCGGCCACAGATGCGTGACGGACACGGATTGTTCAGACATTCGAGACTCGTTCGAGACTCGAGGGCACATCACCGATCTATGGCACGCATGACCAACAACAATTGCCGTGCAATTTCGGCCTTCTCAAACTCACCCTGAGCGACACGGCACACCAAATCGTAAGCGGCCTCATCAGAAAGCTCGAGCGCAATACCGTTCAGCAACAAGAAGGTTTCCAGGCACGCCCAAGCCACACGTTTATTGCCATCAAAAAAAGGATGATTGCGACTGAGGTGGAAAACAATCGCTGCCGCCCGCAACTCCACCGTCGGATGCAACGCCTGACCGAACACCTCGAGCAACGGCTGACCCAAGGCACTTTCAAGCCCTGCGAGGTCACGCACTCCCGGCAAACCACCGTAGGTTTTGATTTGATCGGCATGCAATTCGAGCACGAACTCGAGCGGCAAAATCAAGGTTGACCTTGGTGTGCCAAACGAGCGAACAACGCATCACGACGGTTTTTGACCTGGGCGTAGGCCAAGGCGAGTTCGAGGTTGCTGCTGGCCTGATCGCTGCTGGTGGTGGCTCGAGGTGGTGAGAGCACCACAGTATCACCCATGACTTGCATTTCGATCTGGCCGCCCTCTTCAATGCCCATGAGGGCCAAGATTTCTTTGGAGAGAATCAGCGCGTGAGAACTGCCAACTTTGGTCAGGTTTTTCAGCATGGTTGCCCCTAGGAACACTGAAATTATAACTTAATTATAGCACAACACAAGGTGAGCCGCACCAATCGAACCCCATTCCCTCCGAGCTTGAATCCCAAAACAGCCCTAAAATCACCTGATGACCCGCATCGCCCTTGCCTTCGTCACGGTGTTCGCGTTCGTCTTGAGCACGCACGCGCAAACCAGCACGCTCGAGGCTTACCTGGTCTTGCACGGCGCATTCGTGATCGAAGGCAAGCAACCGGACGGGGATTCCATCCGTTTCCGACCCAACCAGCCAGAGTTGTTGCAGAAACTCAAACGGGCGAACCGGATCGAACCGAGCAAAGACGGCACGGTGCAATTGCGACTCGAGGGCATCGACGCGCCAGAATTGCATTACTAAAACGTGGCCCAACCATTCAGCAAGGAACCCAGGAATGCGCTGCTCTCCTGGTTCGGATTCTCGAGCGTGACGTACACACCGAAAGGATTGCAGGTCAAAACCGGGCGGGGTTCCCGGTTTGGAATGCCGGAGCTTGAGAGCGCGTCACGCCAAAGGCGTGCTTTGCACGACGCGCGAAGGGTTGCACGACAAACAACACCGTGCGCTTTTTTGATTTTTGATCCGGTGCTCGAGGCAGACACGCCTGTACTATTTGGAATGAAATTTTCACCCGAGGATACCGACAGGATCATCATGATGGCGTGGGAGGACCGCACACCGTTTGAAGCCATCGAAGCACAATTTGGCCTCAAAGAAAAAGATGTTCAGGCGTTCATGCGTCAGGTTCAAAGCAAAAAAACCTATATTCGATGGCGGGAACGGGTCGAAGGACGCATCACCAAATTGGGTAAAATGCGTTCCAAAGAGGTGCAGCGATCCAGGCCCGTCAGGTGCCGCTGTTGGATCAAGAAGCGTCATAAATCCGACAATCAAAAGTTTTGATTGGAAGGGAGCACTCAACCCAACGGCTCGAGCCATTCCGGGCCAGACGCTTTGGCGCTGCCAACCTTCGGACTGACCAGGAACGCATCCATGCCTCGAGCGAAGCCAGTGCCAACCCCGGAGGCGGTCAAAACCGGGCGGGATTCCCGGTTTGGAATGCCGGAGCTTGAGAGGCCGTCACGCCGAAGGCGTGCTTTGCACGACGGCCGAAGGGTTGCACGAGAAACCACGCACACGCCAGACCTTCAGCACTTTTTGATCAGGTGCTCGAGGTTGCCAACTGCACCCGAATTCTCGAGATTGTGCCAGTCGGTAAAA
>JANOWZ010000005.1:0-3024 GCA_031418155.1 Deinococcales bacterium | reverse complement strand
GGTTCGTGCTCCCCGTTTGGGCTCGAGGTCCACAATTCCTTGCCGCTGGGTTCGATTGCAAATTGCTGATACTCGAGTCCTTCGAACAATCCAAATTTCCAGTAGTGATACGCGATGTCTTTGGTTTCGTAAACGAAGGTTCCGTTGCCACGCACCAGCACCTTGAACGGTTCCTCGAGTCCGGGAACGAAAGGGGAGAGGTCAACTCCCTTGGAACCTGCATACTTGCCTTCAGTCGGACTCTCGAGTCGGGTTCCAAAAATCTCGAGTGCCTTCTCGACAAATCCGGCCCGCACCACGTCCGATTCCCAAACCAGCAGATCGTATTCGATGCCCAAGCTGTACGCCGTCTCGAGTTGCGAGCGCAAGACTTTGGCGATCTCTTCGCGCAAATCGCCGCGCTCGAGTGCGTGAATCACTTCGGTCACTTCGGGTTCGATGGTTTTTTTGATCTCAGATTTTTCGGGGAATTCCGCGTGTAATCGCACGTACAACTCACCGAGCCAATGGTCGTATTTTTGCTTGCCGTCCCAGATCGCGCCGTAATGCTTGATCGCATATTGACTGTCGGCAGCTTGCCTACCTGTGTCGTCGATGTAATTTTGAACCTCAACCGTGTAGCCGCTTGCCCGGTAAATCCGCGCCATCGCATCACCGATCAGTGCGCCGCGAATATGCCCAACGTGCCATTCCTTGTTCGGGTTGACGCTCGTGTGTTCAATGATGACCTTGCGATTTTTTGGCGTAACTTCGTGCCTCGAGTTGACCACACCAGCCACGAATCCAGCCGTGTCCACGAAGAAATTGAGGAATGGTCCAACCGCCTCGGCCCGAGCAATTCCGGCGGGCAGGACGACTCGAGATGCCAAATCTGCGGCGACTTGAGCCGGATTCTGTTTCAAGGTTTTTGCCAGCACAAACGCGAGCGGTGAACCGTAATCTCCGGGTTTGCCAGCGGGCACATCTTGAATCACAACCTCGAGATTGGAGGCCGCTGCTGGTAGCAGGTTGACAAGTGCTTGTTTGAGTTGATCCTTAAGCTGCATTTGCGAATGGTATCAGGCATTCACCGCATCACGCGAATGCAGGCTCGAGGTTGTCCATTCGCCTTTCGCCCTTTGCCCTTTGCCCTTCGCCAAGCCCTTCAGTGTTTAAACTCCCGAAAAATCTGTCTCGAGATCACCAGGCGTTGAATCTCGCTGGTTCCTTCGTAAATTTCGGTGATTTTGGCATCGCGGTAATGACGTTCGACGGGATATTCGCGCGAATAACCGTTGCCGCCAAAAATCTGAATCGCCTCTTTGGTCACGAAGGTCGCGGTTTCGGAGGCGAACAGTTTGGCCATTGATGCGAGTTTGGTGAATTCCTTGCCATCGTCTTTATGTCGTGCCGCCTCGAGCGCGAGCAACCTGGCCGCCTCGATCCTGGTTGCCATGTCCGCAATCTTGAACGAAACGCCCTCGAATTCGGAAATCCTCGAGCCGAACTGTTCGCGCTGCATTGCGTAATCGCGTGCCGCCTCGAACGCGGCCTGCGCGATGCCGATTGCTTGCATGGCGATGCCGATGCGACCACCGTCCAGGCTCGAGAGGGCGATCAGCAGTCCCTCGCCGACGGCTCCGATGCGGTTCGAGTCGGGCACGCGCACGCCAGCCATGCTGACGGTGGTGGTGTGTGCCGCATGCAACCCCAATTTCTCTTCGGGCTTGCCAAAACTCAATCCGGGCATTCCTTTTTCGAGCACGAAGCAACTCACACCTCGAGCGCCGCGCACGTTGTCGGTGCGGGCCATGACCAGGTACGTGTGCGCCTGTCCGCCGCTGGTGATCCAGACTTTTTGCCCCTCGAGAAGCCAGTCTTCACCGTCACGGGTGGCGGTGCTGCGCAGGCTGGCGGCATCGGATCCGGAGTTCGCTTCGGTCAGGCAGAACGCGCCGATGTGTTGGCCTCGGGCGAGCGGTTCGAGAAATTTGCGCTGCTGTTCTGGCGTGCCGTATTTCAGGAGCATCTGTTGCGGCAATCCATTGGTGACGCTGACAATCACGCCCACGCTCGCATCCGCTTTGCTGATTTCCTCGAGACACATTGCATATGTGACCGCATCCAGTCCCGCACCCCCGAGCGTTTCGGGCACGGTTGCGCCCAGCAAACCCAGCTCGGCGAGTTTCTTGAGTTGCACCCAGGGGTATTCACCGCTGCGGTCGTACTGGTTGGCGAGCGGGGCGATTTGGGTTTTGCAAAAATCCCGGACCATCTCGAGGATGGCTTGACGGTCCCCGGTCTCGATGCTCGGTTCAACCATCGGTTTTGTTTCGCTGGCTTGTAAAAGCGTCATGCATCAGAGTCTAGCAGCGTTTGGCTGGGCAAAGCGGTCTTGAGCGACAAAGCCTGAGCGTCAGGGCAAACGCACCAAGCTGGCAGTAGCTTATCCAAGTGATTGCCAACATCATCGAACATTTCAGCACCCTCGAAGATCCTCGTCGGGACCACCCGAACACACTCCACAAACTCATTGACATCATCGTCATCACGCTCTGCGCGATCCTAGCCAAGTCAGAAACATGGGAAGAAATAGCTGACCATGCCGAGGAAAAAATAGATTTCTTCTTGCTCACAAGACAGCACCTGACGGGCTGTTCGCGCTTCAAACAATTCCTCGAACTTCCCAACGGCATTCCCAGTCACGACACGATCAACCGAACCTTTTCACTGATCAGCCCAATCTTGTGGCAAAAGCATTTCGCTTCCTGGATGCAAACGCAAACACTTGAAAGTGCTGAGAAAATCGATCACATCCAAATCGACGGCAAGGTTTTGCGAGCAGCAGAAGCACCGGTACAGGTAAACGACAGAACCAAGACAAAGAACCCGCCGTTGAAATCGTCAGTGCCTGGGCCAGCGATCCTGCCCGCCAGGTGCATGGTTAGGATCAAGAAGCGATCCTGCCCGCCAGGTGCATGGTTACGATCGGAAGTCGATCGTGTCGGCCACGAGGTTGCTAACGTGTGGGGATCGCGGGTGGCG
>JANOWZ010000004.1:0-3504 GCA_031418155.1 Deinococcales bacterium | reverse complement strand
CGCGGGTCCACGGCTCGAGCAATTGCGGAAAAAGGCTCAGGACGGTGAATTTCACAGGCTTGAGTGTACGGGATGCGAGGTGCAAAGCAGAACCCGAGGCCGGTGAAGACCTCGGGTTCTGGGAGAAGCTTGGGATTAAGGGAGTTGGTATTTCAGCACAAGGCGTGGAGCATTTGCACCCGCGTTTGGACCATCAAACTCGGCAGCGTCACGTAAACCGTTGGCGTTGCCGGGACGATCAAAACGCAGACGGAACGTCGAACGTGTCCGGACAGCGGTTCGGTCAGCGTTGATGGCCGCCAGAACGCTCAGCGTCCGTTCGCCAAGTGGTGCGGTCGTTGAAATATCGCCCACTGTGGACAACAGAATATCCGCGTTGGGTGCGTTGGGTGTGTCGTACACAAAGAACTTGGCGAGTTCCAAGGTCGCTTGCGCATAGTTGATATGATCCACCTTGACAGCACCCAAAGCTGGTGCAGCACCATATGGCGCTCCAACCACTTTGAATTGGTTCACTTTCAGATCAGCAGCGGTCAGCGTCGCACCGGCAGGGACAGCCGCCAGTGGGAAACCCAGACCGACTTTCCAGGCAAAACCGGCGGTCACAGTATCAGAAACGTTGGGCGCTGTGGCAGTACCGCTGTCACCCACACCCAGGTCAGAGGCGAAGAAATCGTTTTCGGTTGGTGTGTAGATGATCTCGCCTGTCAAGGCTGCTGCCGTGGTGATTGTTTGAGTCACATCCTTGACCGTGGTGAACTTCCGTGCTGGAGCGGCCAAGGCATTGCCAGCCACATCCTTCGCACCTGCACCAAAGCTGTACGTGTAGACCTTGGCGGCGGCGGTTGGATCGGTCAGGGCAGTATTCAGTGGAGCGTTTGGCGTGACGGTCAGCACGGTGTTGGTGCCGTTCCATGTGAGCGAAGAATTGGTGGCACTGATTTCATCGTTGCCGATGTACGCGGCTTTGGTGGTGTCTGGATTCATTGGTTCGCTAAACGTGATGACCAAGTTTGAACCTTTTTGAATGCTGATGGCATTGTCGGCTGGTACGGTTGTAGCAATTGTTGGTGCGAGGGTGTCTGCATTGCGGTTGACGGTCACGGTGGAGGTGGCAGGCGTGCTACCAGTTGCACCGGTGGCAGTCAGTTTGAACGTGATCGGGGTCGTTCCTGCTGGCACCGGGAAGTCCTTTGTGCCGGTCGCAGCAAATGGCGTGATTGCACTCACTCCATTGTCAATGCTCAAAGCTGTGGAATTCGTGACTACCCAGTTGAAGGTGACAACAGTGCCTCCGGTTGAAGGTACATTAACGCTCGAGCCGGGAGCACCTGCACCGGTTTTGACTTGGAATGTGGTGATTGTTGGTGCTGGTATGGCGGCTGCCACTGTGACTTTTCGCGTGGCGGTTGTATCTCCTGCCGAGTTTGTGGCAGTCAGCGTGAAGATGGTGTCCACCTTGACCCCAGTCACGGTTGCTGTGACGTTATCCGCGCCTAAGACGGGAGCGGGTGAGGCCGGGTCAGCAGCCAAATTCACCTTGTCAGCACCCGTGACCGTCCAGGACAGGGTGACATTGCCGCCACCGACCGGCAATTTGTCACCGGGTACGCTCGAGGTGAACGATTTGATGACGGGTTTCTCAACCGTTGTCGGCGGGCAGGCCGTCAAGGTTGCGGCAAGCACCAATAAAAAAGTTGCGGGTAACCATTTACGCATATTTTCCCCCTGTCACTCGAGGATGCTCGAGTCCTGAATTGCGGATTGGTTTGCGGACCAATGGACTTTGCGGTTGCTGGCGTTTCGGTCCAGCCATTCCCCCGGTGTGGTTCATGTCTGGTGCTCGATTGGGCAACGCACCCGAAAGCTGTTCGAGCATAACTGGAAATCGGGTGGTGCGCGGTTGAGGCGCGACACTTCACAAGACTCGAGTGGGATTAATCCCGAATAAAGTGTGTGTTAAAGCGCTCGAGAATGAAGTGAACGTAAAGGGATCGGGTTGTTATTCGAGCAATCCCGGAATCGGATCGATTTCGATGAACCCGTCCTTGACCCGCACGTATGGGGCCTGCAACGGCACCAGGTGCATCTGACCGTTTCGGGCGATGCTGAGCAAATCCTGCGCGGCAGAGTCGAGCACGTCCTCAACCCGGCCCAACTCGAGGCCGTTCGGATCGCGCACCGGCAGGCCGATCAGGTCGTGGTAAAAAAACCGGCCCGTCTCGAGGTGCAATTCGTCTCGGGCGGCAAACACCTCCAGGTCACGGAGTTGATCGGCAGCCTCTTTGGAGTTGACACCGATCAATTTGACGATCAAGCCCGCGTTGTGGTTCTCCCAGGCTTTGACGTTCAACCAACCTCGAGAGGCGATTTGGATGCGTTTGAGGCCCAAAAGCATCTCAGGATCGTCAATCGTGCGAATGCGAACCGCACCGGACAGCGCGTGTGTTGGGCCAATGAGACCAATCTTGATCAGTTCCGGGAGGGCGGGATCAGGCATGAGGCTCGAGGTGGTATGCGTTGAGACCAAATGGGTTGAGGACAGGGAAGAGGTTCAAGGTTCGATATTTTAACCCGAGCGTGACAACAAAAAACCCCTCGCTCGAGGGGCTTCAGGATTCTGCTCTACGTTTTCAGATTGCGCCATCGAGCAAATATGAAATCAAAGAAAATCCTCGAGCCATTGAAAGCTCGAGGTTTTCGTGGCCTGTTGAGACGATTAAGGAAGCGTCAAAGCGGCAGCGGCAGGAACGAGTGATTGGTCGAGCGAGGAGTAAACGTAGAAACCGTTGGCGCCGCTACCGGTGGCTGCGGTATCAAGTGTGACACTGACTGAGAAGTCATTCAGCGTGCCGCTGTAATCGATCACGCAGGCTGTGGCCGAAGCTGGCTTGGGCGAGAAGCTTGGAGCGCCAACGCCGCAGTTGGTGACTGTGCCAGCGAATTTACCATCGGCTGCACGCAGGGTTTCCATTGAAGAAACGATGTTGCGGGTGAAGGCCATGCTTGCGGTCATGTTGGCTTTTTGACGGGCTCCGATCAAGTTCGGGATCAACACGGCGGCGAGAATACCGATGATGGCGATGACGATGAGAAGTTCGATCAGGGTGAAGCCTTGCGCTTTACGGTTCTTCATGGTGGTTCTCCTATTTGGCTCGAGCGTCTGGTATGAGTTTTATTCGCTCGTGCCGGTTCAGTGCTTGATGTCTGGGTGTCTCCCTCGCATCTGGACGTACCTTAAACCTGTAATTCTTACAATGTTCTTACAGGCGCACGGGGGTTTTTGCGTCTGCAACGGTGTTTTGTTCGAGTTGCTGTGGTTCCCCGGTGTTGCTTGTCTGACCAGAAGTTTACTTGAATCAGGCTCTTTTTGTGTGATTTTTGAACATGCGTTCATCTTGGGATGTGGTGGGGAATTTCGGTGCTGCTCGAGGTTGACTCAGGTTTAACAAGCTCATTGTTTAACGTGATAGACGTGTCCTACCCTTACCAACTTCAAGCTCG
>JANOWZ010000003.1:0-20601 GCA_031418155.1 Deinococcales bacterium | reverse complement strand
GTTCAAGCCGAAGTGACGGGTCTGAGCGACTGGCGTTTCATTCGGGATTGTCTGCATCATGGCCTTCCCCTACCTGGCCTTGTAAGCGCACAGAAGCCCTGTCAGACCGATGTGGGTGAAGGCGAGCGGCGCAAGTGCGGGGCGGGCTCCCTCGAGCGCCTAGATCGCGCTCAGGAAACGCCAATCGATTTTGCCCTCGAAGTTGTAGACAATGTGATACCCGAATCCGAGCAGGCCGGTCAGCGCGACCAAAACCATGACGATCACGAAGCCGGTATGAATCCAGGTCGCGCGGCGATCAAACAAGATCAAAGCCGTGAAGACAAATCCCGGAACAGCCACCAAGTATGGAATTTTTGAGCCGAATGAATTCAACCAATGTCCAAGAATCGAAATCTCGAGCGGGTACAGTACGAAGCCAACCAGATTGAAAAGCAGAAACGCTGTGCGGACACCCTCGAGAATTTTCTGTGCTGGAAGTTCGGCCTGTCTGAATGCACTGATCATCACTCGCCCCCAATCTGATGAACCTGTGAACTCAATTTGCCTCAAGCGCATTACCGGCCCGTTACCGAAAGGCTCGAGTCGATTTGTCAAGTCCAAAAAGTGGACCTCGGAAGCACCCCGAAGTCCACAGCAATCCAGTCGTGTTTTACTGCTGGAATTTGAACTCGAGCAGGTCCGAAACCGCATGTCTGATCTGCGTGTTATCGAAGGTTGCCACACCGAAGAAGTAGGTCTTGGCGAGGTCCTTGAATTGCACATCGCGCTCGGTATCACCCGTATCAAGTTTGCGCCCAAACTCGAGCGTGTACTTACCATCCTTCCATTCAGCCTTGCCCGTGATATCTCCCCTCGAGCCAGTGAAGGCACGTCCGATCACGGCGGGAAGGTGCGCACCTTTTGGCAAGGCCATCACCTGCGCATCGTTCATTTCGACGGCATCTCCCTTCTCGATCATTTCTTGGGTCAGGATCATCGCGTTTGTGTCGCCAGATTTCATGGTGTACTTAGGGACTTTGACGGTCGTACCATCCGCCATTTTCAGTTCGCGTTCGTTGTTGTAATACCCGCCTGTTCCCGCGTCACTGGTGCGTCCCGCCTCCACCGCTTTGGTCGCATCGAAAGCGTCATTGATGAACTGGTCATCGACCTGTCCAGGCATGGTGAAACCGGTGCGCACGAGCTTGAAGTGCCACAGGTCAAGAGATTCTCCTTTTGGTGCGGTTTTGACCGGACGTTGATAGCCAGCTTTCGCGGCTTCGGCAGCGTCTTTGTACAACGCCCACGGGCCTTCCTTCTCAAAGGTAGGGCTGTTGATGCCCCACATGAACGCCACCTTGTCTTCGTAATTCGTGTTTGCTCCACCCTTCTCGAGTGGCGTTTGGTCTTCTTTGCTCCATTTTGCGCCATCGAAAATCCAACGTTGCCGGTCGATGCTGAACGTCGGGTCATCCCAGACGACCAAGAAGAACACGGAGTCGGCGGTGTAGACAGACTTCATCGTCACCGTGCTGGCGCTCTTGTTGCCCGTGCCTGGAGGGGCGGCCTCTATGGTCTTAAACGTCAGTGCCGGAGCGTTTGTCCACGAGGCATCGGACGCGATGCCATCCAGAACGGGGGCAGCAGCAACCTTGACGCTGGTCAACACGGGATTGGCTGCAAGGGCGAGGCTCGAGAGGCCAACGGCGGTGAGCACTGCCAACGTGGAACGGTTCATAGAATCCTCCTGTGCACTGACCGGCTCATGCTGATTGTTGTCGGTCATGGCTGACTCGAGTTTGCGTGTCGGTCATTACCAAGTCATTACCTAAACAACCGTGTGGGAAAAGGAAAAATTCCAACGACCAACAGAACTCGAGAAAATCCTCGAGCCTCAATACGAGAGTTCAACAATCAACAGATGCGTGGCAATTGTTCTTCTATCGGCATCTCGAGCACACGCCGCGAACCGTAGGCCGTTTCGACTATCGCCATGCCTTTGGGCTTGCGAATCACATCACCGATGATTGCTGCCTCGCGTCCCAACGGATGCGCACGCAGGGTGATGAGCAGTTTTTCTGCCTCAGGTTTCGGTAAGCAAAACAGCACCTTACCTTCGTTCGCCACCAGCAAAGGATCAAGTCCAAGCATCTCGGCAAACTCGAGCACGTCCTCGCGGATTGGAATTTGTGCATCGAAAACGCGCACGCCGAATTCCTTGCCGCGCACCATCTCGTTCGCCACGGCGGCCAGCCCACCACGGGTCATGTCGCGCATGAAATGGATGCCGGGTGCAGCCTCGAGTGCCGCCGCAATCAGGTGATTGAGTGGGGCCACATCGGACTTCAACCCGAGGTCCAACTCAAAGCCCTCGCGTTTGGACATCACGGCGATGCCGTGATCGCCGAGCGTGCCGTTGACAACGAGCACATCACCCGGTTCGATTCGCTGCGGTCCGATCTCGAGTCCGTCAGGCACGAAGCCCACGCCCGCCGTGTTGATGAAAATGCCATCGCCATGCCCGCGTTCGACCACTTTCGTATCACCTGCCACGATGCGCACGCCAGCCTCGAGAGCAGTGGCCTGCATCGATTGCACGATCCGCTCGAGATCAGAAATCATCAAACCTTCTTCAAGGATGAATCCTGCCGTCAAGTATTTGGGCCGCGCACCCATCACCGCCAAATCATTGACCGTGCCTGAGACTGCGAGCCGTCCGATGTCACCGCCCGGAAAGAAAATCGGTTTGACCGAATGCGAATCGGTACACAAGGCAATCCGTCCACCAGGATTCTCGAGGATGGCGGCATCGGTCAAGTTGTGTGCCATGCCGCTCGAGAAATTGGCGGCGAACAAAGTCTCGATCAACTCGAGTGTTAACGTACCGCCCGATCCATGCGAGAGGCGAATGTGGTCATAGGTGCGTGCTGCTCCAGCCTGTATTTCTCGTGATCGTGTCATCGTCATGCTCACACCTCGATCTGGATTCGTCCGCGACCCGTGCCGTACAAGAACCATGCTCGGCAGGTTCCTTCATGGCTCACCATGCACGGTCCATACGGATTGTCTGGCGTGCAACGCTTGCCGAAGACTGGACAGTCGGTCGGTTCAACCTGCCCGAGCGTGACCTCGGCACAACGGCAGCCTTTGGGATGCTCACTGAAGCTCGAGTCGGCCACGAAAGTCTCGAGTTCGTTTTTGAAGCGTTCGAGTGCGCTGAACTGACGGTATTCGGATCGCAACCAATAGCCGCTGTCTGGAATGTCCGCAATGCCGCGCCAACGTTTTGAGCCCAGCGCAAAAACCTGCTCGAGTTCCGCTTTCGCCTTCTCGTTGCCGTCGTAACGCACCACCCGCATGTACGTGTTTTCGATGCGCGGTTGGGCTTCAATGATCTGCTCGAGCACGCTGGCGATGGCGGCCAGTTGATCGACCGGCTCGAATCCCGCCGCCGCACATGCCACGCCGAGTTTTGGCAAGTGCTCGTAGATTCGCAAACCAGTGATCACACTCGCATGACCGGGCAAGAGAAATCCTTGGACATCAAAACCGGGCAGGGTCGGCAACAAGGCCGTGGCTGGCGGCGTAAAATAGTTCGCCTCAATGATCGAAAAATTCTCTGGCGCACCGCGCCGCAACAGTGCGGCCACCGCAACCACGGTGGTTTCAAAGCCAACCGAAAAGAACACGACCTGTTTTTCCGGGTGGGCTCGAGCCAAACGTTCAGCATCGAAAACGCTGTAGACGGCACGCACGTCACCGCCTCGGGCTTTCGCGTCGAGCAGGCTCATGCGAACATCGCCACGTTTTTCACCCGTGAGCGGAATGCTGCCTGGGACGCCCATCATGTCGCCAAACGAGCAGAGGATCACGTTGGCCATCAGTGCAAGCCTGATGGCCGCGTCGATGTACTCCACATCGCAGACGCAGACCGGACAGCCTGGACCGGCCAGCACGCGCACGGTGTCGGGCAGCAACTCGCGCAGTGCGTAGCGGCCCATTTCGTGTTCGTGCGTGCCGCAAATGTGCATCAACTTGACGGGTCGCCCGAGGCGCGAGGCGAGGTCTTGTATGCGCACTTGCAATGCCTTGACCAGGGCCACATCTTTGTAGGTTCGCGGATCGAAACCCGAGCGATCCGACTCAGTGTGATGATGCTCGAGCCGTTTGGAGTCAGTGTCAACTTCGAGCATGTTGAACCTCCTCGGCCAGATCACCCGTCATGGTGTAAATCAAACGCAAGTTTTCTCGAGCATCCTCGTCGGTAATTCTTTCGATCACGACACCCGCATGGACGAGCACCCAGTCACCCACCTGCACATCTTCGACCAGACCGGTGAAGCACAATTGCGTACCCGAACCGACCCGCACCAACGCACGTTCCGGCTCGGGAAGTTGGAGCACCTCGTATGGCACAGCCAAACACATTTCATGCCTCCTTGCTGGCCGCCAACGCGACCTGACCGAGTGAAATTCCGCCATCGTTCGGTGGCACTTGACGGTTGATCCAAACCGTGAAGCCACGGTCCTCGAGTCTTTGAATGGCGAGTTCGGTCAGCAATTTGTTTTGGAAGACACCACCGGAAAGCACGACCGCTTCAAATTTCCTCGAGCCTTTGAGTAGCAGCGCCGCCTCGAGAATTCCTTGAGCGACAGCCTCGTGGAAGCGACGCGCAATCAGCCGTGTTTCAGTGCCTCGAGTGACATCCTCGAGAACTTGCCCGAGCAATGGCGTGTGATTCCATTCGTGTCCGTCAAAGGGAAATGAATACGGTGATTGCGGTGACGCACTTCGGGCAAGTGCCTCGAGACGAATCGCAGCCTGTCCTTCAAAGCTCATCGTGCGGGAAAAGCCGGTCAGTGCTGAAACCGCATCGAACAGTCGGCCCATGCTCGAGGTCAGTGGTGAATTCAGATTGGCACGTATGGAAGCGGCGGCTACACGAACACGTTCAGCGGGAAAATTGAAGGGCGCTTTGAGCAAACGATTGAGCAGGTCATCCCCATGATGCTCGAGGAAACCAACCGCTGCCTGAATCGGATTTCGTGCCGCCGCATTGCCACCGGGCAGGTGAGCATTGCGCAATTGACCGACGCGATCAAATCCAGTCTTGAGTGAACCGTAGAAAATTTCGCCACCCCAAATCGCGCTGTCGTCACCAAGTCCAGTGCCATCGAAGGCAAACCCGAGCACGGGAGCACTCCAGATCTTTGGATCATCGTTGGCGCGTTCAGCCAGTACAGACGCGATGTGTGCCCGGTGATGTTGGACCGCCAAATGTTTTCCTGGCAACTCAAGTGCGTGGCGTGTGCTCGAGAAATTCGGATGCAGGTCATGAACGATCAATGCATCCTCGAGCTTGACGCGGTACATTTCGCACAGGTCACGGATCGTTTCGCGGAACGCCTCGAACGAGTCTAGATTTTCAAGATCGCCGAGGTGCTGACTGACGAACGCATAGCCATTCACCGCGAGCGTGATGCAGTTTTTGAAGTCCGCTCCCACCGCCAGAATCGGACCCTCGAGCCTCGGTGATCGCAGCACAGGCGCAGGCGCGTACCCTCGGGCGCGACGCAGAATTTGCGCTGAACCAGCGACGATGCTGGTCACGCTGTCATCGACACGGCGGGCAATCTCACGCTCGCCAATCACGAAACCATCGGCGAGATCGCTCAATCGCTCGAGGGCTTGATCGTCACGGTAGGCAATCGGTTCGCTCGAGTGGTTGGCACTGGTCATCACCAGCAACGCTGGTGCGCCCGCATCAAACAGCAAGTGCTGTAAGGGCGTGTACGGCAGCATCACACCAAGATCCGCGTTTTCAGGTGCAAGCGATTCCGGCAGTGCTCTCGAGCCTTTCTGGAGCAGTACAATGGGTCGCATTGAACCCTCGAGCAACGTTCGCGCCTTGGCTGAGAGTTCGACCGCACCCTCGAGTGCTCGCAAATCCTTGGCCATCAGTGCGAACGGTTTTTCTTTGCGAAACTTGCGCTCACGCAATATCGTGACTGCGGTTTCATTGTGGGCATCACAGGCCAAGTGGTATCCGCCCAAACCCTTGATCGCCAGAATCAATCCATCTCGCAGCGCGGTCGCCGCGCATTCAATCACAGCGTCCCCTCGAGCCAGTTCTGTCCCGTCTGAAGCAAGATATTTCAGTGTCGGCCCGCACTTCGCACAGGCGACCGGTTGCGCATGAAAACGCCGGTCGCTTGGATCGTGATACTCGGCCTCGCATTCTGGGCACAGTGGGAATGATTTCATTGTCGTCTTCGGGCGGTCGTATGGCAACGCCTCGATGATCGAATAACGTGGACCGCAATTGGTGCAATTGATAAACGGGTAACGGTAGCGTCGGTCTCGAGGGTCACGCATTTCGCGCAGGCAATCTTCGCAAACTGGCAAGTCCGGCGAGATCAGCGTGGTCACGCTCGAGGCATCTTTGCTCTCAAGGATCGTGAAACCAACTTGTTCGCTGCCAACCTGGATCTCGAGCACCGTCACCGTTTCAACGTGGGCGGCGGGTGGCGCATCTGATTTCAGGGCGCTCTGAAAATGCACGAGGAGTTCAGGAGTGCCGGTTGCCTTGATGGTCACACCCTGCGCATCATTCAGGACCCAGCCATTCACACCCAAGTCTTGGGCCAGGCGGTAGACGAACGGACGATAGCCCACGCCTTGCACGGTGCCTGTTACACGCAACACCCGAGTCTCGAGATCAGTTCCAGGATTCGCTTTGGATCGCTGCTGCGCGTTCGCTGTGATCGAAGCGGGCGGCCTCGAGTCGCGTGGCAAGGTGGGCATACCATTCCTCCATTCCCTGACCAGTGCGGGCGGAAACCTCGAAGATTTTCGCTTCTGGCGCAACAGCTTGCAGATGTTCAAGCGCCTGATCCCGGTCGAATTCGACAGCGGCGGCAAGATCCATTTTGTTGATCACAACCACATCTGCTTCACGAAATGCCTTTGGGTATTTCAGTGGCTTGTCCTCGCCTTCAGTGGTTGAGAACAGCACAACCCGCAAATCTTCCCCGAGTTCATAACCTGCCGGACAGACGAGGTTGCCAACGTTTTCGATCACGAGCAGGTCACGGCCCGCCAAGCCAAGCGCTTGCGAAGAACGCGCAACCATGTCCGCCTCGAGATGACAGACATTTCCAGTCTGAATTTGCACCGTGTCCACCCCGGTCGATGCCAGCCGGTTCGCATCCCGATCCGTGGCCAGATCACCGACGATCACGCCCGCGTTTGCGCGATCCACAAAATGCTCGAGGGTGCGCACCAGAAACGCCGTCTTGCCCGAACCTGGCGAGGACATCACGTTCAAAGCCAGAATGCCCAAGCGGTGAAAGCGCTCGCGGTTTTGCGCCGCGATCACATCGTTGCGGGCCATCACCGCTTTCTCGACGGTGACGACACGCGCACGCTGTTCGTTGCTGCTCGAGATGACGCTCAGGTTGATTTCTCGGGTCATCATTCAGACCACCTCCAAAGAACGAACCTCGAGTTCCTCACCACGGACGAATTTTGAAACGGTGCGATGACACGATGGACAAACGGCAATGCCATAACGATCTGAAACCTCAAACTCGAGGGCGCACACTTCGCACAAAGCACGCAACGGAACGTACTCAACCTCGAGCCGCGCATCCTGCGCCAGCGTGCCCTGCCGCGCCACTTCAAAGGCGAACTCGAGCGCTTCGGGTTCGACACCGCTGTTCGCACCAACCCGCAACGACACGACCCGGATTGCACTCGCCCCTTCACGGATGGCGCAGTCTTCGACAATCTCGAGGATGTTAGAAACCAGGCTCAATTCGTGCATCAGACAAGCTCCATATCCGTGACACCCATGCGGTTCGATCTGCTCGAGACTCACGGTATGGGCGGGCAGTTACGAAGGCATTACGGATTTCGAGGCTGTGCTCGGTTGCTGACAGCGCATCAAACTTGGCTCGAGTTCATCTGAAGATCAGTTCGACTCGGTATCTCCAGTTGGTGTAAACATGCTGACCTTTCAGGCAGACCGCCCAGACGCGAAGACATCTCCTACTCTGGATCGGCCAGACCCTTCGATCCCGTCAGTACGTCCGCCCGCACAATCTCACGCAGCTTCTCCGGCTCCTCGAACAAAGGGCTGTGGGCTGAGTGCTTGAAGGTGTAAAAGCCCTTCACCGGAGCAACAAGTAATTCGCAGTAGGACTTGGCCAGCGGATAAGAAACGGTGTAGTCATACACGCCATGAAAGAAGTAGGCAGGGACCTCGAGCCGAATCGCCTTCTTGGTCAAGTCCGTGGACAGTTGTGTATTCCATAGGCGATTGCCGGAGAAGACCTTGCCGCGCCACATGCCAAGCTTCTCGCTCAGCGTGTATTCGCGGTTTAGCACCGATGCCAGCCAGATATCCAGCGAGGAATGAGTTTGGATTGGTAAAAGACCACGTAAAGCATCATCGCGCCCAGGGAGAAAACGATTGACGTCATCACAGAGCCAATGTCGGCTGCTTTCAGGATCGAGTTGCCCAAGGTCTGAAAATAAGCAGCACTCGAGACTCCCGCCGCTACAGATGCTTGGCTCAACGGCACCAGCAGCAGCCAACTGATCACGGTTATGAAGTAGGCAAAGGTCTCGAGCGCTCCCCTGAACACCAGATACCCAAAGGCCAAGACTTCACTGTGCTTCTTGAGAACTGGAAAGATCACGACTGGAACCCAGGCCAGCGCCAAGCCCATGGTCAATGTGCAGAGTGCTCCCAGCGTAATTGGATTTGCGTTGGCTGCGATTTTTGTCAGGTACTCTGGATCACTCACAAGAGGCCCTGTAACAATGGCACTCAGTATGCCTGAGGCGGTTCCAATGATGAACAACACCCCCACAATAATTGCGATTCTTCGGCTTGAATTGAGATTGGATTCTTCTTTGCTTGGAAGGGTAAGTGGGTACTGATCGCCAGCGCTTTTTTGTGATGCATGAATCGGTGCGTTCATAACAACCTCCTTGATCTTGAGGCTCGAGTTTGCGTTACGATTTCGGCCTGGGAACTCGAGCCTCTTCAGCCGCGAAACCTCTATCTGCAACCTTGAGATGTCGTATCGGATAGAAATACGCGACGGCAAATAAAATCAGCAGTCTGTCTTGCAAGCACCAGGTTGGAAGATACACCCCGCAGAGAACGTAGCCGGAACCAATCACATCACGCAGTGCGTCACTGCCAAATCCTAATCGCATCACGATGCCCAGAAACCCAACGCTCCTCTTGAAGAAATCCTTCAGCATGACCAAAAGAATTCGATTGCCAAGCGCAGTCAAGATACCCGCAACGTTGATGGCCTTGTTCACGGTATGGGCG
This sequence comes from Deinococcales bacterium, assembly GCA_031418155.1. GTDB lineage: Bacteria > Deinococcota > Deinococci > Deinococcales > JAAFIG01 > JANOWZ01. Next base: position 11,269 of record JANOWZ010000003.1, on the reverse strand, counting down.
GACGGTCACGAAAGCATTTCCAGGCCAAACCACTGACGAAAATCGTGTCAAAGAAATTGGAATTCTTTCGCCCTTCAGGTTTTCTCGACCTGCACCATCAAGTAATTCTCGAGCCCCATTTGCGCGATCAGGTCACGCTGCATTTCCTCCCAATCCACATGGCCTTCTTCGTCTCGGACGATGCCGTCAATCATCTCGCGAGTGCCGTTGTCACTCAACTCGAGGGTCAACGCAATCGTCTGGTTGTAGGATTTGACCGCGCCAAGTTCGCCTTTGTGATCGTTGCCGATGATCTCTTTGACGTTCTGACCAATTTGGATCGGAGCGAGCTTGCTGACCTCTGGGCTGCCCTCGAGAAAGATGATTCGACCGATCAACAACTCGGCGTGTTTCATTTCGTCTTTGGCGATGCCTTCGAGTTTTTCGGACAATCCTTTGTAACCCCAGTTGGCGCACATTTCGCCATGCACCATGTACTGACTGATCGCGGCAAGTTCTTCGGACAGGCGTTCGTTGAGCGCGGCGATGATTTTCGTGTTGCCTTTCATGATGATCTCCTTGGTGGATCGGCCTGACTCGAGCGTGGCCGGAAAAAATCCGAACCAATGCTCGAGCCGTGCCATTTGCGGACCGTTGCCTCGAACCCACCACGGCGAGGGTTCAAGTGCGTCCGATCCAGACTCGATGTTGCACCACTGGCATTACCGTTTGATTACGATTGCTCGGATGCTTTTGAGAACAAAATGTTGACCAAACGTTGACCTGGCACACTCCCAAAATTGACTTTGTTGCGCCTAGCCTCGAGTTGACCGAGCGGAGATTCCGTTCAGGGAAAAAGTACAGGGAAAACAGAAGGAGGCAAAAGATCATGCGGAGGTTGCTTTCAATCATTGCGGTCGCGGCGGTTGCGTTGGGCCTGAGTCACGCGCAGCCGGTCACGACCACACCCGTCGGTGCCGATGCGAAATCAGCGGTACTCGAAGCCCTCAGCGGTCCAGCGGGTGAATACCAGGCGTTCGCAGCGTACTCGGCGGTGCTCGAGAAGTTCGGTGCGCTTCAGCCTTACGCTTCGATTCGTGCGGCAGAGGCACGGCATGTGAGCATGTTGCAAATGCTGCTTGGTCGCTATGGTGTGACGGTCCCAGAGAACACGTATCTTGGCAAGGTCACGTTGCCTGCGGATCTGGTCAGCATTGCCAAACAGGAGGCTCAGGCCGAGATTGACAATGTAGCCATGTACGAGAGGTTGCTGACCAAAGTCTCGAGTTACCCGGACATCACGCGGGTGTTCCTGAACTTGCAGGCGGTCTCGCGCAACAACCACCTGCCAGCGTTCCAGGCTGCCGCGCAAAGTGGTGGCAAGCTCAGCGGCCAAGCGTGGAATCAGACCAACCCTGGCGGAATGATGGGCGGTGCTGGCATGGGTGCTGGATTTGGTCGAGGTTCCGGCATGATGGGCAGTCAGGGTATGGGTGGACAGGGCATCGGCGGACAGGGTTCAGGCATGATGGGCAGCCAAGGGTATGGCCCCGGTGTTGCCTACGACGATCATCCATGTGGCTTCAACACCTCAATGGGCGGCGGGCGTGGTCCACGGCGCTGAAACTCGAGACACGGAATCTCGAGATGGGGGGCGGGAAGCAAATTCCCGTCCCCTCTTTTTTCGACCCAATACATGTCTGTCACGTCGCCGTATGACTTCTGTAATGCCCTTGGGACAGACTGATCGGGAACACAAGAGGTGATCGCGTGAAATTCCTATTGATCATCAACGATCCACCCTATGGCACTGAGCGTGCCTACAACGCCCTGCGTTTGGCCTTGGCGCTGCGCAAACAAGATGCTGTGCAACTCAAGGTCTTTTTGATGGCCGATGCCGTGGGTTGCGCTCGGGCCGGACAAAAAGTGCCGGAGGGATATTACAGTCTCGAGCGAATGCTCAAAGGCTTGACGGTGCATGGTGTGCCGGTTGGGGCTTGTGGCACTTGCCTGGATGCCCGTGGACTGCGGCAAGAAAACCTACTCGAGGGCGTGCAGCGCAGCACCATGGACGAACTCGCGGCTTGGACGCTCGAGGCGGATCGGGTCATCGTCTTCTGAGGTGCAAAATTTCTGAAGTGCAGTGTTTCCGAGGTGCAATGTGTCTGAACTCGTGCTGATCGTTGAGGACGAATCACGCATCGCCGATGTGCTCGAACGTTACTTGCGCAATGATGGTTTCCGCACTGAGCGGGCCACAACCGGGGCGCGAGCACTCGAGCTTTGGCGTGCGACCAGCCCGGATGCCGTCTTGTTGGATTGGATGATTCCAGAACCAGATGGGCTCGAGGTGGCGCGGCGAATTCGACGCGAGTCGGACGTGCCGATCTTGATGGTCACGGCGCGGGCCGAGGAGGTGGATCGGCTGATCGGGCTCGAGTTGGGTGCGGACGATTATGTGACCAAACCGTTCAGTCCACGTGAGGTCGTGGCCCGTGTCAAAGCGGTGTTGCGTCGCGCCAAGGGTCGCGTGCGTCCAGATCAGCGGTACTTGGTTGGGAGGCTCGAGGTCAACCTTGGGACCTTCGAGGCGCGTTGCGCTGGTGAATTGCTGGCGTTGACACCGATGCAGTTGCGCCTGCTGGCGACGCTCGCGGCACAGCCTGGTCGGGCGCTCTCGCGGTCCGAAATTGTCGATGCACTGGGCGAGGAATTGGACGATCACACGATCAATGTTCACGTGCGAAACCTGCGGCAACGCATGGGCGCGGGTGGCGATCAACTCGAGACTGTGCGTGGCGTGGGTTACCGGTTGCGCCCATGAAACTGACGCTTCGACTGCTGTTGGCCTTCGCGTTGGTGGCGGTCTTTGCCGCCGGAACCACCGCCTGGCTCGGCTATCGCGCCGCAAGCACACAGTTCGAGCACGTGATGATGGGCCAAGGCCAGGGTCCAGCGTGGCACTCGAGCAACGCTCAAGGCATGGCCCAGATGATGGGAACCCCGCGTGGACGGCAGGTGCTCGAGGAGTTGCAAGGTTCGAGTGCGCTGTCCTCGGCGGTGGCGGTCCTCGTGGCGCTCGCGGTTGGTGGCTACCTCGCGGTTCGGCTGGTGCGACCTGTTCGGGCACTGACCCTGGCAACACGGCGCTACGGCCTCGGAGAACGTGATGTGCATGTCCCCGTTGAAGGCCGTGACGAACTGAGCGAACTGGCCCGAACCTTCAACGACATGATCGGGCAACTTGCCGCAAAGGAAGCCCGTGAACAGCGCATGGTCGCGGACATCGCGCACGAGTTGCGCACGCCACTGACCGTGATCAAAGGCGAACTCGAAGCCCTTGAGGACGGCTTGATGCAGCCCGAGTCTGCCACCTTCCGCCGTCTGGTTGAGGACGTGGACGTGCTCGAACGGCTGGTGCGTGATTTGCGGTTGCTGTCGCTGACCGACGCGGGCGAGTTGCGGCTCGAGCATCAGGCGTTCGATCTGGCCGAACTGGGCCAACGGGCACTCGAGTCTTTCGGTCCACGCGCCAGCGAAAAGGGTTTGAGGCTCGAAGGGCGGCTTAAACCCACACCCGTCACCGGCGACCCTGAACGCCTGCGACAAGCGCTGTACAACCTCCTCGAGAATGCGCTACAACACACCCTCGAGGCTGGCACGATCAGGCTCGAAACGAAGCTGGAACCTGAGGCCAGCGTGATCGAACTCAGCGATGACGGTCCCGGCATTCCACCCGAACACCTGAAGCACATCTTTGAACGCTTCTACCGCGTGGATGTGGCTCGAGGTCGCGCCTCGGGCGGTTCGGGCTTGGGCCTGGCGATTGTTCAGGCGATTGTTCGTGCGCACGGTGGCAGCGTCGAGGCGGCGAATCGACCTGAGGGTGGTGCTATTTTTCGGCTGCGATTGCCTCGCGTGCGCTGAAGCGTCAAGGTGCTCGAAATTCGTATCGAGAACTTTTTTTGGGACCCGAATTTCATCACTTACCAATCCATCAAGCCTCGAGCGTGACCCTTCCTGCGTTACATTGAGGCTTACGTCGAACCCTGTGCTCGAACAGGCGGATTTTAACGAACGTGGTTGGCGCGATTGACCTCGTGCAATGCCGCAAGCTCAACCCCGACACTCGAAGACTCGCCACGCAACCCGGCGATCAAATCGTGTGCCAGGAACGGTACGTTCACCTTCACCCGATTCAAAGCTTGTTTCGGCGCGATGGTGAACAAACCTCGTCTCACCACCAAGTTTTGGCGAACAATGGTATTCATGCCATCCACCGTGATCGTCTCGGGCTCGAGGTGCGCGATGGCCGCGAACGCCTTCGGGAAATCCAGCGTCTGATCAACCCCACACGAGGGCAAGCCGTCCATGCCCACAGTTCCAAGCACGTCATGGCCCGAGTCAACGTAATCCTTGATTTGACGGGCCAGCCCCCGAGCCAACCGCGAATACATCCAGTTTGTATACCACAGCATCAGCGGCACCAGCAGGCCACGCAGTCGGTAGAGTGGTGTTCGCTGCAAGCCGTACATGGCGAGCAGCCAGCGCTTGATCACACCACCCCAGGCCTGCTGTTCCGGGCAAGGCATTTGCACAATGCCAACCTCGAGCACCAGGCAGGCTTCGAGGATCTCGCGGACACACCCGCCCCAGCACGCACCGCCAAGGTAGCGAGTATTTTCGTTCAAGAGGCAGTGTGACAAAAAGACAACGGTTTTGCCGCGCCGGTCCTCGAGACGTTGCGTCAGGATTTGCGTCTTGTCCATTCAATATTCACGCTTTCGGCTCGAGGTGAACGCTCGGGGGAGTTCGTTGCGGTGCTTGCGGGATTCAAATATCAGTCCGACGAACAACACGGCTGAACGAGTATTGCGACCAGCAGTGACTTGTGCGCTGCGAATCAGAACTGGCGTGGGGCTCGAGTGTTACTGGCGTTCAAGCACGTGATCGAGAGCGCTAAATTGTCGCGCTCGAGCCGATTCCTCACTTCAGTGACTCGGTTAACAATCCCAGCCCCATAAATACGATTCCAAAGTTTTTGACCACCAATAGTCTGGAACGTTTTAGGCGGCCTTCACTCCGAGATTCAGGGCATGCTCAATCAACGCCAAGCATTTATCGAAACTCAACTCAACTGGTAACAAGCGAATAATTCGATCCGCAAACAACTCGTTGTACGCCCGACGTTTAGAATCTTCCATGCTGAAAACGAAATCTCGCACGTCACCCTCAAACGTCAGAAGCTGATCCGCTCGAGCCAAACTGACCGTCAAAAAACTGGCATTCCAAGCAAACTCCAATGCCCGTTCTGACCTTGATTGCGAATCCATCAGCCCAGCAAACTGTTTCTTGGCCCCACGGCAGCACCTGACGGGCTTGGGCCGCTTCGCATCCCGAAACGGGAATTCCATCTCGAACCGAGCCCGGTAGCATTCGATCACCTCCAAAGCAGGCATTTCGAGATTCGTGCTGAAAAGCACCTCACGCCTGATTTGATTCTTGAAGTACCAAAGAATGCACACTACACGCACGAATCGTCTCAATGCGGGTGCGTACAGCACGCTCGAGTACACGATTTGTTCTTGATTGCTTGAAATCAAATCCCATTCTGAGAAATCCTTCCAATCGACTTTGCCAGCAAATTTCTTTGGACGCCCAGGTTTACCCGTGCGAAGCCCCGTGTACTTGTACTTCAGGTTCGCATCGACCCGGAGTTTGCCAACAAATGCTTTGCCTGCGTGTGTCACGCCATCCACAAACGTTTTCTTTGAGTAGTACGCATCACCCACCACACATTCAACTTGCGCACGAACACTGGCTGGCAGCGTTCCAAGGACGTCCTGAACGTGACCAACGTAATGATCTACTCGAGATTCACCGACTGGCAGCACGCTCGGGGTTTGTAGCGCATGAACTGGAATCGCTTGGCGGTACTCAAGGTCAATCAGTGTACAGCAACTGAGTTCGAGACTTGGAACAGCTTTACCAAGTTTGGAATCCCAGAATTTGGCTATTCCAGGCGTGTGCTTGCCAGCTTTACGCAGGGCTGTGCAGTCAGTGCCGATGATGAAACGTGACCCCATGCGTTTGTGGGCTTGTAGTGTTTGGACGACACTGGCGGCAATGTGGACCCATTCGATGGGTTTCTTAGCCCAGTTCCGATAAGTCTTCTCGTTGCGGGTGCTGAATCGCTCGAGGTTGGCATAGTTGATGCGACCTGGAATGGCAAGGATTAGGGTGCAGAGCAGGTTCAGGAAGGTGGCTTGAGTTTTGCGAATTGGGAGGCTTTCGAGGATTTGGTTTAGGATATTCATGGGAGCCGTTCTGGAGCGTTTGTTTCGTCACTCACAGCTTATGGGGTGGCTCCCACTTTCCTAAAAAGTTACCGGACTATTGACCACCATACTTGTTATGAATACGGCCAAGACCGGAAATGACACGTTGCTCATGAACAGGATCTTCACTGGCATCCCAATCAGCATCGAAATGATCACGATCAATCCACCAATTTTGCCGTATGTGTTGTCAATGCTGAAAAAGAAAACCGTGATCAGTGTCGAAAATGTAAATCCACCGACAATCCCCCCAACAAAGCACCAATGCCTTTCCAGAGACCGGCTGTCGTTGAAACGGAATAATCCTGGATTTCAGGCCATGCTTGTATCGCCCTTGAAAAGTTGATCGTGACATAGCTCCAGAAGATCCTCTCGAGGAGAGACAGAACGCCAACCCCAACGACCCAGAGCGAAATCACCTTGTGGTATTTCAACCAACTTCCGTAAAACCCTGCTGTAAACATGGCGATTGAGATCATCAATAGGGGTTCGCCAATGAAGCCAGCAATCGAATACGGTGCGCTGTAGATTTGGGCCGGAGACAGGGGAAGTCCTCGGATTTGCTTCGACGAAACAAACCAGTCTCCAATGCCATGCATATCCGAGACAAGCGTGGCCGCAACTGCCAAGAGGAAAGCGCCTATCGCTCCAATGAACAACAAGCGATTCTCCAACATCACTGCACCTCCAAGACAGATTCTGCTCGCATCTCACGACCGGGTGGCGATCAACTTTGTTCTCAGATTCCCCAGGAGCCTCAACTCTGGTTCGAGCTTTTGCTATGCCTTGTTGTAGATCACCGGCATCTGTCCCTTCCACTTGTTCCACGTCGCATCATCCGTGATCAGTTCGGCCATGAAATGACCCACATTGATTCTGCTGGTGATGCCTGGATTGAAGACTCCGCTTCTGGTCGGCGAAGGATGGACCTCGTAGGCGGTGACCTCGCTTGCGTCTGTCAAACTGTCCGGGCGAACTGCGGCCCACTCGATGTCCTTGTTGTTCTGTCCAATCGCAGTACGCAAATATTCCGCAGCTTCCTCGTTGTCCACTTGAGGAGGCAGCAGCAGACGAATCAACCCGATGACCAACTTTTGCGCAAGCGAGATCGGCTCGAGAAGATCGCGGTTGCGATTGCCAGTCGTATTCATCAGTACAAATCTGGTTGGCTTTTCTGACGTGTTGGTCTTGATCGCATTGCACAATCGACGTGTGGCATCCGTCACCAGCCTGCGCGGTTGACCGTAAATACCCTTCAAGTTCAAGTTGTGCCCCAGGCACGAAGCCACCGCATCACAGCCCTTGACCTGTTGCGCCATCTCGAGATCACTGAGTTCCAGAATGCTTGCGCTGATCAAGGTGAGGTGATCGTTATTCCTGAGGACTTCTGGCAACTTATCGGGTGATCGCACAATCACCTTGACGTGCTGACCACGATTGAGCAACTGCTCGACCAGCAGTCGTCCGGTCGCTCCGCTTGCCCCAACCACCAAGGTGGTCATTTTCTACCTCTCCTTCTGCCTCTCGAAGAACATGGTCAGTGGTTTTTTCAAGTCGTTGAGGGCGGGTCATGTCGCACTCAATCGGTCGCTCGGGGTGTGTACGGAATCGACTTTGACATGCTCGCGTAGCATCACAATGCCGATGCACAACCACCAGACAATTGCGCCCACGCCAAAAATGTAACTGACGAAACCAAGTGCGGGGATGACCGTGCCTATCAATCCAGTCAGGCTGATGGCGAGTCCGAAAAGATTGACAGCCCTCGGGAAGATTCTACTTTGATATGCCGCGAGACTCACAAGACCAACCCACAAACAACCGAGCAACTTATCAGAGGAGTCTATACCCGTCGTGACAGTGTCCAGCATCAATCTAAAATTTGCAGCACTCGCCTGATTTTTTTCATAAAGGTCAATCAGCACTTGGGTTCCATGGATCAGGATCAATCCGCTCAGAAAGACGAACGCAATCCAGAAAAGACCGAAAACCGTTGCGATTTTTGCGAGCTTCGGCGAATCATCTTGCAGCCGTTCGTAGAGCGCGAGGGCAAGAACGGTGAGACAGACACCGTTGATAAAGTACATCGAAAAATGCCACACGAATACCAGCAATTGATTTGCGACCAGAAATGTCATGAACTTCTGGAATCCAAGACTCGAGTCAAGCATCGGCATCAGGAGCGTCGCAGCAAGTCCCATCGCAAACACATAGGTCGCCGCAGCAATCAACGCGGAAATACCACCTGCCTTCTGTAAGTTTTTCATCTCAGTCCCTCCTCGTATCTCCTTTGTTGCAAGCTGCCGTTTTGACGGCTTGATTAGCCCGTTGCATTGCGGTAAATCGGATCGGTTGAGCTTTCGTGTTCAGTCCAGTTCCAAGCGGTCCAGACGACAAACAATAGACCCGCAACTTCCGTGACGACATAAAAGATGTATGCAGGCGATGGGGCTCCTAGAAACAACGAGCCGATTTGAGTCACCACAAATAGCATGCCCGCAGTGATATTTACCCATCGATTGACTGTGTGTTTTAAGACCCACGACAGGACAATCATCAAGAAGGGAATCTCGAACATGATTGCGGTTCCCAACAAAAATCCGGGAGTGATTTTGACCGTTCCATCGGCCACGTAGCCTGACATGGTCCTTTGCAAAACCCCAGGCTCGAGATATGAGAGTTGATCGGCGTACATAAAATTGAGCGAATAAAACACCCATAAAACCACCAGCAAAATCTTCGGATCTATTTTGGCAGTCTGTGTGATTGTGTTCATTTTCGTCTCCTTCTCATTTCCATCGCGGGCTGATGGTCAGGTTGAACCGAGTGCGGCGGAGCCAAGTCGCCCGCAACAACATGGCTGCTCGAGATCGTTTTTACACCACAGCAATTACCACAGCGTTACAGTTGCAGCAGATCAAGATCGTGTGGGGGCGAGAGAAACAGAATTCTCGAGTCTGCCTTGCATTTTCCTCAACCGAACGATCATCGCCAGCACTCCGGCCAGCAGTGTGAGGCCCGCCCAGATCCAGTAGCGCTGCTGAACTGCGCCTTCAACCATCACAATCGTCGGGAACAGCGGAACGAAGGCGTTCCCCCAGCCGTGGGCGACCAGACCCGCCATGGTGCGTTTACCGGCGGCTTGGCGTATCGCGGCGAAGAAGTAGGAATAGCCGACCAGAAGGAGGGCAAACCCGACGAACGGCATGTAGATCTGGGTGCTTCCCGGTATAAAAAACAGCGGCAGGTGCCACACGGCCCAAACCACCCCGAGTACCAGGTTGCCCAGCCAGGGTCCGAGTCGTTCCTCGAGCGGGTCCAGGATGTATCCGCGCCAGCCCAGTTCTTCCTGTCCGCCACCGAAGAAAATCATCAGCAGCAGATACGGTGGGAAGGCCCACACGGAAGGCAGGAGCATCTTCAGGCGCGGCACCCCCCATAGCTCCGGCAGTATCCACGCCAGCCAGATGGTTCCGCCAAGCACCATTGGGGGCGCAAGCCACGCCAGCCAGCCGAAACGAAGATCCAGCAGGCCGTGCAGATACTGGCGAACTGCACCTTTACTGCGCGATGTCCGCAGGCAGTAAAATGCTCCCGCCGCAGGACCGAAGATGCCCAGACTAATCCACGCCACACTTAACGCGCCCGGCAGGTTCTTTACGAGTGGGATGATGCCCGTCCCTGCAAGAACCAGTGGCAGCCAAATCAGCCACGACCAAGCGAACGTGACCACAAAGAACTGGTAGGGAAAATGTCGATCTTCTTCCATCACTCCTCCTGCCCGATTGAACGAGATTCAATGTGGCTCGAGACCACGCTTGAGGGTTTCGAACTCTGCTTGCGTGATTTTTCCTGAAGACAAAAGCTCGCGGTTTTTGTCGAACGCTTGAGAGACTTGGTTGCGATGTTGTCTGAAGCGTTTGATCATCAATGCCAACACCGCAAATAAAATGGCCAACAGCACAATGATGCCAAGGTCATTCAATCCGAAGACGTTGTTTGAAATGAGTTTCATTTTCCCCTCCTTGGAGAATGTCTGACACAGGGTTGAAAACCCAATATTTGAGCCATCAAACTCGAGTAAAATCTAGAAGTTCATCGTTACCACCGTGTTACCAAAACGTAAAGCTCGAGATCACAAAATTTGGTGGTGATCTGACCGACATCGGGAAAGTTGCGATGTGGCCCCGAAAGGCAGGTATGTTTCCCACAAAGTTCCTAATGGGGCATGTTGAAATAAACCAAGCCAGTATGCCCAATGTGGAATATCAGAAAGATGGCGGCACTCAATAAATAAGTGGCTCGATGCCAAGGAATTGGAAGCCAACTCCGCGCACATACCAAGCCAATACCTGCCAACCAAAATATGGTTGACCAAGCGGGTGCAGTAAAACCAATCGGGCTCTGACTCCAGGCGCTGTTGGGATAAACAATTTGCATCAAATAACTCGCAAGGTAAACCAGCAATCCTGCGATGTATAAATACCAACCCAAACGTTGCCCTGGGTCTTTCTTTCCAAAATACAGGATTGCTGGCAGGCCAAAAACGAAAACACGAAAAACATTTTCACCCAAACCCAACCACCCAGGGATATCCTTCCAGAAATTTTCCGAGCCAAAGGCGGCAGGTAAAGCCCCCCAAAGTCCGAAGGTAATGATCATCGGAGGAACGATCAAAAGCGCACCATTTCTGAATAGTATTGAAGGCAAACCTGTTGCTTTTGTCTGTGCTGTGGTCATTGTCGTATTCATTTTTTTCCCCTTCCATCACGACCGGGTACATTGACTTTGGCAGTGCCATTCATCGTCGCCTCCTTCGTGGATCGGCCTGACTCGAGTGTGGACGGGAAAAATCCGAACCAACGCCCGAGCCAATCCGATTGCGGACCGTTGCCTCAAACCACCTCGGCGTGAATTCAAGCGCGTCCGATCCAGACTCGAGGTTGCGCGGT
>JANOWZ010000002.1:0-2826 GCA_031418155.1 Deinococcales bacterium | reverse complement strand
TGGAATGCCGCCCGCTTCGATGGTGCGGTCGATCAAGGCGGTGATCAATTGCTCGGGCACGTCGAAGGTTTCGATCAGGACCCGTTCACCGGCTTGGAGTTTGGTGGAGTGGGAGATCAGGACATCGGCCAATTTCAGGATGCGCGAATCGCTCATGCAAAGAGTTTGACACGATCAGAGCAAAGTTGGGCTCGAGGTTCGCGATGACAACCGCTGCCACCGGCCCGAATTGCGACCCTGCGGTTGACCCCACGCACAGATCGCCTCGAAACACCCGAATTCCGTCCGATGTTCGAGGTTGATTCGGGTTGGGCCCGAGCCGGTGACAAGTTCGCTCAGGCGGGCTCGAGGCGAGGTTCACGGTGGGTTTGAACTCCCTTTCGGTTTTCCAATGTCGTGAACCCAAAGCCGAGGCGTGCAGTTGGCAGACCTGCCAAAAAGGGTGACAGGTCTGCGCTGAGGCTGGATGTCAGGTGCTTCTGAGGATCAAATGGGCTGTTATGGCTTGGCAGTGACCGTTCTCGTTTCTTCAGCGACGTTGCCTGCCGTGTCGAAGGCTTTGATGGTGAACGTGCGCATACCCACCGAATCGGGACGGAAACTGAAAGTCAAAGTGTCCAAGCCGATGGTTTCTGCCAGAAGTGCTGGCCCCTCGAACAATTGAATCCTGCTGATCATACCAAAATTATCTGAGGCATTCACGGTTACATCCACCTGACCAGGTGTGATGAATGGATCCAAATCAATTTCGGTAACTACAACATTTAAAATTGGTGGGCTACTGTCAACGACCCGAACAATGATTTGACTGGTCGTGTTGTTGCCCGCCGCATCGAAGGCTGTGGCAAAAAATATGGGCTCACCCAGGTCGGCTGCCGTAAAATCCTTGCTGAACACCAGCGGACCCGGACCCGTCACCTGCTTCTCGGTCACAGAACTGCCTTCGTTGATGCTTTTCTTGCTGGTCAAGACGATTTTGGTCACAGCAACGTTATCGCTGGCCGTGGCCGTGAACGTCACACGGCCCGGTTTGTTCAAGGTCAGGGTATCTGACGTTGGTGATCCCCCCGGCTCGAGCACCGCCGTGAACGTCAGCACCGGTGCCGTGATGTCCCGCACCACCGGGGCCAGCACTTCAACCTTGACCAGGGTGCTCGAGCCGACATTGCCCGCCGCGTCATACGCTTTGGCCAAATACCCGTGCGTGTCCGCATTTTCCGGGAAGTAATTTTGGGTGAAAGTCGCCGGATTGAAGGTCGATTCGCCAAAGACCACGTTGTCCTCGAGCAGCACGATTTTCGTGACCCCCACATCGTCCGTGGCGTTGACCGTGAAAACCACGCTTCCAGGGGCCGTGACTTGAACGGTGCTGACCGCTTGTGCCGACAAACGATCCAATTTGGCGTTGGCGGCGCTGAGCGTGACCTTCGGGGCGGTCTTGTCCTCGTTTGAAGGTTTCAGGCAGTACGTGATCGTGCGCCCCACAGTCTTGGCCGAAACCTTGTTCGCCTGCGTGAACACCGCATCGACACACAACAACGTGTCCGGGGAAACCTTGACCACTCCCGAAGAGACTTTTTGTTCTTTGTTGCGCCGCAACGTCACGCTCTTGTTGGTGGTGTTGACGGCAATCTTGTTTTGAATGCGACGCATGATCAGTTTCAAGTTCCATTTGAGCGGACTCGAGCCGGTCCAATTCAGGACCGCATGCGCCCGGTACGGCACGTTGTTGTCCAAGGTCTTGCCCCGGCTGAAGGACAGTTTCAAACTGAAGTTGTTGCGTTGGGCGGTGGTCGGTGCGAGACCAACCGTTTCGGCGGTGCTTTCGTTGATGACTTCATCGCTGACATCGAAATCCTCACCGGCACCGAGTTCTACATCCGTGATGATGCTGAGGTCATCGGCATTGAGGTCAGGGTCGGGTTGTACGGGTGTGTTGCAAGCAACGAACACGCTGATCAGCGCCGCCAGCAAGATGGGACGAATCAAATGGCGCATGGGGTTCTCCTTCGTTGGGGGGACGGTGTGAACAAACAGCGCGGTTGGGAACAGTGCCCGAGACCTCCTCGAGTTGGGGGTGTTGCCTCACACCGTGAATCTGCTATTCAAACCCCCCTTGAACCTCGAGACAATTGCTGGAGGTGTGGTGATGGATGAAGATGGGAAGCGCTTGCCGCTGACCTGAACGAACTCGGATCGGGGAAGTGGAGCGAGGCTTAAAATGATTGCTCGACTAAAGTATGAGCTTTCTATCTTAATTTCACATTTTTGCACGACCCTCACGGACCCACCTCGAGATTGAAAACAGCCATTTCAGCCAAGATGGCTTGCCAAACGAAACGCCATGAACCACAACAATGCGCCGCTGAACAGATCAATGCCGCGCAAAACCTTGGGTTGCCTCAAAAACGGGGCCAGCAGTGCCGAACCGTAACTGAGGACCAAAAACCAGACCAGTGAAGCAGCGATCGCACCCACCGCGAACCACAACCGTTGATCGTGCCCATACCGGCTGGCACCGCCACCGATCAGCAGCATCGTGTCGATGTACAGGTTTGGGTTCAGAAAATTGACCGTCAGCAACGCCATCACAATTTGCCTGCGGGTCGGCACGGTCAGGGCCTCTTTTGCCGCAAGCGCTGGAGAAAACGCTGCCCGGAACGAGCAGACTCCGTAAAAAAGCAATGCCGCAACGCCAGCGTAAGTCATCAGTTTGATCAGCCATTCGCTCTGAATGAATGCCCCAGCACCCACCGTGCCCAGACCAATCAGAATGGCATCGACCAGCGTGCACAGCAGCACGATCATCCACAAGTGTTGACGGCG
>JANOWZ010000001.1:0-2472 GCA_031418155.1 Deinococcales bacterium | reverse complement strand
CAATTCACCGTTCAAAATCTCGGCAAGCAATACACCCGTGACTTCTGGGGTTTGAAGGATTTCAGCCTCGAGATTAAACCCGGAATTCTCGGATTGCTCGGTCCGAATGGCGCAGGCAAATCCACGTTCATGCGAATGCTCGCCACCATCACCAAACCGAGTGAGGGCACAATCTTTTGGAATGGTCAGGACGTGGCGAAATCACCGGACAGGTTGCGATCCGTGCTGGGGTACTTGCCGTAAGATTTCGGCATTTACCCGAACCTCAACGCCATCGAATTCCTCGAGTACACGGCGGCGATCAAAGGGCTCGATGCCAGGAACGCCAAAAAACGCATTGGCGAACTGTTGCAACTCTTGAATCTGGTCGAGGCCGCAAAACGTCCGCTGGGAGGATTCTCGGGCGGCATGAAACGGCGCGTCGGCATCGCACAGGCGTTGCTCGACGATCCGCAAGTGTTGATCGTCGATGAACCCACCGTCGGCTTGGACCCCGAGGAACGGGTCCGGTTCAGGAACCTGCTCTCCGACCTTTCGGGCGAACGCATCGTGATTTTGTCCACGCACACTGTTTCCGATGTCGAAGCCACGGCCATGCAGATCGCCCTCGTCAACAAAGGCCAACTCGTGCGTCAAGCAACCCCCGAGAATCTCCTGGCCAAACTCGAGCACAAGGTCTGGGAATGGACGGTCCACAGCGACGACCTGCCTGCGCTCAAACAACAACACATCATCAGCGGAACCATCCGCCGCAGCGACGGCGTGCAAGTGCGCGTGGTCAGCGGCACCCAACCCGAAGTGAACGCACAACAGGTCACACCCAACCTCGAGGATGCGTACCTCTATGTCATCGGTGGTCGATCACGAAATTCACCCGGATCATTTACCATTTGGCCCGCGCCGATTTTCTCGAGCGAGTTCGCCGGTACAGCTTTCTGGTGATGCTCGGACTGGTGTTGTTTCTTGGCTATCAAGCGGGCATCGGCAACCTCAACTTGGCACTCGGTCCGTATCGCGGAGAATTCAATTTCGGCCTGGGTCGGTGCGATGATGGCCTTGATCGGAGCCATGTTCATCGGTTGGTTCGGATTCTTTCTCGTCAAAGGTTCAGTCGCTCGAGATCGAGAAACTGGTGTGGGTCAGATCATCGCCACAACACCATTGACACGTCCGCTCTATTTACTCGGCAAATGGCTCAGCAATTTCGCTGCCCTGATGACAATGGTCACGGTGCTTGCACTCGCAGGCATCGCGGTTCAATTCTGGAAAGGCGAAAACGCGCAAATCGATTTGATTGTCTTTCTCGAGCCATTCGTCTTGATCGTCCTACCGCTGATGGCGTTCGTCGCGGCCATCGCCGTCCTCTTCGAAACGATTCGGTTTTTGCAGGGTGGATTTGGCAACGTTGTCTATTTCATCGCATTCGTGATGCTGATTGCACTGTTTGTGGAAAACGAATCGCTCAAACCATTCGTTGCTTTTGAACCCGTTGGCATCAACCTGATGGCAACTGAGATGGGAAAGGAAGTGATCAAGTTCTATCCCGATTACAACGGTACGTTTACCCTCGGCACCAATGGCGCGGGGCGAAGCGGCACATTTTTGTGGACCGGTGTCGAATGGACAACCAGCCTGATTCTCGGTCGCATGACTTTGTTCGTCAGTGCCATCCTCTTGACGTTTTTCTCGAGCCTTTTCTTTGATAGGTTCGATCCATCAGGTTCCAAACCCAGGCAGCCGAAAAACACCATTTCACCCCCGAAACTCGAGTCTGTTATTTCACCTCGAGCATTGCCCATCGTTCAACTGACTCCCTTGAATGCCACCGCGAATGGCTTCAGCTTTTTCACCGTTCTGCTCGCCGAATTGAAACTCTTGATCCAAGGCCAGCATTGGTGGTGGTACGTCATCGCGGGCGGAATCCTGATTGTCTGTCTCTCGAATCCATCGGCAATTGTGCGTCAGATTGTCCTGCCCATCGCCTGGGTTTGGCCGCTGTTGATCTGGTCCGCGATTGGCAACCGTGAAATTCACAACAATGTCCAACAGATGACCTTTTCCTCCGCATTGCCATTGATGCGTCAACTGCCCGCGCAATGGCTGGCAGGCTTTGTCTTCACCCTGCTGATCAGCCTCGGTGCCATCTTGCGATTTACCGTGGATGGTGACACCGTTGGCCTTCTGGCGTTGCTCTCAGGCGTGATTTTTATTCCCTCGCTCGCCTTGGCTTCAGGAGTTTGGAGCGGCTCGAGCAAACCCTTTGAAATTCTGTACATCACCATCTGGTATCTCGGTCCGCTCAACAATCTGCCCGCCTTGGATTACATCGGGTCGCACGGCAATGGTCGCCCTGAATTCTTCATCCCGTTTTCGCTGGCCTTGATCTCCTTTGCGGTCTTTGGCAGGGCGAGGCAGATCCGGCATTGAGCAAATTCCACTGCGGCATCGAACTCGAGGAAAACGGAAATCGTT